>CALLZJ010000383.1 GCA_937858435.1 uncultured bacterium | reverse complement strand
GCTTGTCGCTCGGTACATCGCCGCCGGCCTCTGGTGTCGGCGCCTGTGATTTGGCCACGCCCGCAGCGCCCACATCACAGGCGCCGACACCAGAGGCCGCCGGCGGTGCCCCCACGCCCACGCGCTCCCGCCCCGCCCCCCACGCGGCCCAAGCCCGCCGGCTCCGCGCGGTCGCCTCCAACTCCTTCGGCTTCGGCGGCAGCAACACCTGCCTGATCCTGAAGGCGGCGTAGCACTGCGAGGCGAACGCCAGGCCCCATTTTCACGGCGAAGCTCCGGCGTCGGAGTGGCGTGCGGGCCGCCGCTGCTTGCAATGGCCCACTCCATCTGGCAAAATGAACCTGGCTTCACTCCAGGAGTAAAGTCCGGAAACCTCGGAAACTTAAGCCAGGGACTGCGAGTAGAGGCTCCCCATGACATTTCATCTCTTACTGAGCGTCGGTTTGTTGTCTGGCTTGGCGGTCGACGATGACTTAACCGAGCGCGCGCTGGCCGCCCACCGCGCCGCCCTGTCGGCAATGCCTTCCCACTCTTACCGCATCGATCTGAAGCGGGAGAATCTTGTACCGCAGCCTTCCGTCACAGATGAACACGCCTACTTCTGGTTCTCGGAAGGCAGATTTCGCTGCCGAAACTCGCGCGTGCTGCCTGACGGCGCCCACCGGCACGAGACGGTAGTCGGCCATGCGGGTGCGGTCACCATATTCACTCAGACCGACAGCGGACCTCCCGGAGCCGTCGTCCTATCTGATCGCAAGTACATAGCGCTCTTCAACGGGCTTAACCTGTGTATGTTTGAGTTCTATGTGGGTCCCATCGAGCCGCGACTGTCACTGGACGATCTCTATCGGCAAGCCGGCAAGGCGTGTGTCACGTGATGGCAAGGAGCTTATCCTCTTGGAGTGTGAATGGGACCAGCGGCAAGGTGCCGATGGCCTCAGGCAGCCCTCGAGCCGAATTGAAGTCTATCTTGACCCGGAGCTCAATTTTCTCGCCCGCGTTCTGATTCGGGAACACCCGGGCGGCCACCGCATTCAGCGGTCAGTCACCGACCAAATCGAATTGGCTCCAGGTTCGTTCTTTCCCACTTTGGTCGTTGACGAGACCGTCATTGAAGGCAAGACAGTTCACCGAGCAACGATCAAGCTAAGCGAAGTGAAGAAGTTGACCGAACCCGCGGCTGACTTGTTCGAGTTGACCATTCCGTCCGGAACGAAGGTCTTTGATCGCCGCACGATGAGCGAGTATGAGTCCGACGGACGCGGGGGAGTTGCGGGAGAGACGCGACCGATTCGGTTGCCAGCGCCGCCAGTTGGCACGCCGATCGATGCGCGTACTAGGAAACCGATCGTCGCCGGGGGTGGGCCGACTGCGAGTTCGACCATTGGCTCGCCCTCGGAGGCGGAGACGCCGAGTCGCTGGCCCTGGCTGTTCTGGGGCGCTCTGGTACTGACCTTGGTCGGAGCGGGGCTTTGGCTTAGAGGGCGATGGCGTGGGGTTGCGCCGAGGTCGTGACAAGTCTGTCCCGCGGAGGGGACCAAGCCATGAGACGGAACGGCGTTACGCTCGTGGAGACGTTGGTCGTGCTGGGGGCGATCGGTATGCTCCTGGCCCTGGCTCTGCCGGCGATCCAGCAGGTTCGTGGCGTGGCCGACCGGCTCGCCTGCCAAAGCAACATGCGACAAATCGTTGTGGCGATGCACCACTATCACAACGACCATCAGGTCTTGCCGCGACGCTGGTTCGGCTTCGACGCTCCTGAAGCACGCCTGTCCTGGATGGCCCATCTGTTGCCCTACATCGAACAGAACTCCCTTTACCAAATGGCCAAAGAGGACTTTCGCAGTTACCCAGGAACGGGTCAGATTGGCCTCCATCGCGCTTTGTCCACGGTCGTAAAGCTTTACGCCTGCCCGGCCGATGCACGCCTCCGTGCGGCCCACAGCGATCCTTACGGGCAATTAGGGGCTTTTGCGACATACATGGGGATGATCATGGCCCAAAACCCCAACACTGGCCGCTTGCACGCGACCGCCATGGGGGTGAACCTGGCGGAGATAGTGGATGGCACGAGCAACACCGTTGTCATTGGCGAACGTCCGCCGCCGAATTCTTTCGTAGCGGGCTGGTGGTACGTCGATTATTTATGCTCTCCAAGCCACCGTGGGCCCAGTGCATTGCTTTGGCCGGGATTTCTCACTCCGGCAGTTGGATGTTGGCCTGATTGCCGGCGCACGCGCCTCTTTGGACCGGGACGGCTCGACAATCCCTGTGACCGCTTCCATTTTTGGAGCCTGCACTCGGGCGGCTCGAACTTCGCCTTCGTTGATGGAAGCGTTCGCTTCCTCTCCTACCGCATCGGCGAGGACACTCTCGCCGCCTTGTTCGCCATCAACGACGGGGCTCCTCTGACCTTGCCGGACGACTAGCACCCCAGCGCGCTGGCCTATCGCGGGCCCCAGCCGGGGATGGCGTAGTTGGCCTGGGCGGCGCGCAGCTCGATGAGCCGTTGCTTGGCGTCCGGGTGGCCTTGCAGCGCGGCCCGGCGATACCAGCGCAGCGCTTCGTTCCGATCGGTTGGCACTCCAAGCCCTTCATCGAAGATGCGGCCCAGGTGGTACTGGGCGGCCGCTTCGTCCTGCTCGGCGGCCAGGCGGAGCCAGCGCTGGGCTTCCAGGTAGCTTTGCACCGCCCCTTCCCCCGCCTCATGAGCCAGGGCCAGCAAGATCTGGGCGCCCGCATCGCCCTGCTGAGCGGCAGCTCGATACCAGCGGACCGCTTCGTCCAGATCACGCCGCGCCCCCGCTCCCCGGGCCAGGCACAGCCCCACGTGCCGCTGGGCCGGTGGATAACCTTGATCGGCGGCGGCCCGGTACCAGCGGAAGGCATCGCGCTCGTCGGCCGACACACCCACGCCGTGGGCATAGCAGTGGCCCAGTTCGAACTGGGCGGCCGGGTGGCCTTGCTCGGCGGCGGCGACGAACCACCAGACCGCCGGCATCGGGTCACGCGGCACACCCACCCCCTGCCGCAGACACCGGGCGAAGTAGTTCTGCGCCGGGGCGTAGCCCGCCTCGGCCCACTGCCGTACCTCGGGGGAAAGCCAGGGCTCCACCTTCTTGCCCGAAGCCAACAGATCGGGAATGGTGGTGGCTGACGTGCCGTTGACATCGATGCCGAGCGGTGTGACTTCGTTGGGGCTGGGCAGGGCCGGCAGCACGACCGTCGGCAGCGGGGGCGGCAACGGCGGCTGCGTTGCCAGCCAGAGTTCCAGGGCCTGGCTCAGTTCCTCACAAGATTCGAAGCGCTCTTCGGCCTCCTTGGCGAGCGTTCGCATGCAGATGTCTTCGAGGACCGGGTCGATGTCGAGGCGCCACTCACTGACCCGGGGCGGCGGGCTATGGAGCAGATGATAGACGAGGGCCGGGGCGGGCCCGTCGAAGGGGAGTCGGCCCGTGAGCAACTGGTAGAGGACGACGCCGGCACTGTACTGGTCGGAAGCGGGACCGATGGAGGTGGGTCGGCGGCGGGCCGCCTCGGGAGCCATGAAGGCGGGGGTGCCGATCGCCACGCCCTCGGTGGTGATGCGGGCGACGGCCTCTTGTTCGAGCCAGGCGGCCAGGCCAAAATCCATGAGGTAGACCTGGTCTTCCTCATCGAGCATGGCATTGGCGGGTTTCACGTCACGGTGCAGCACGCCCTGCCGATGGGCATAACCGAGCGCCTGGGCCAACTGGCTGACGATGCGGGCGGCCCGGCGTGGGTCCATGCCTTCGGGGGGAATGCAGTTGGCGAGGTTCTCACCGGGAATGTAGGCGGCGGCGATGAAGTAGACGCTTCCCACCTTGCCCGCGTCATAGAGGGGGACGATGTGGGGGTGGTGCATCTTGGCGGCGGCCTTGGCCTCGCGCAGCAAGCGGGCGATGGCGTTCTTGGCGCCCATGAGTTCGCGGCGAAGGGCCTTGAGCGCCACCTCCCGTTCGAGCTTGGGATCGTAGGCCAGATAGATCTTGCCGAAGGTGCCCTCATCCAGGACGGCCCGCAGTTC
>CALLZJ010000382.1 GCA_937858435.1 uncultured bacterium | reverse complement strand
GCCTCCGGGAACGGCTCCAGGCCCGCGACCGTTTCACGCCGGCCGAGGTGCTCGACATCCACTTTGATGCCGTCAATCCGGCGCGGCGGGACATCGTCCGCCTGGGTCTGCACCTCCGCGACGGGCTGGGCCGGAAGCTGTCGGACGAGGCCCAGTCGGCCCTGGCTCGGCTCGAACCCTGGTTGCGGGCCGGGGCGGTATCGTCGCTCGAACAGTCCGGCGCGGAGGTCGCCCTGGAGCTGAACACCTTCTTTCGCATCATGAGCACGCCCCTGGCCCAGGTCTATGGCGGAGGCGAGTCGGGGCTGTCCTACTTCTTGCGGACGGCGACAGCCCGGATCGAGGCTGATGCGAAAGCCGACTTCGCCTCGGCGGAACAGGCCTTCATCGACCAGGCACTGGCGGGCGCCTGGCAGTCCTGTGTGGGGAAGTATTGCCCGGAAGCGGAGGGTTGGCCCCAGAAAGCTCGGACCGCGGTGGGGCGGCAGCGGCTGGGCTACTTCGAAAGCCTGGACGGCTTCCCGACGTTCGATCCGAACCAGGCGGTGGCCATGCCGCCGCTGGTCCGCATCGATCCGGGCACGATCGGCTGCCAGACGGCCCAGACCTACACGCAATGGGTGCCGATGCACGATCCCGACCTGGCCCAGAGTCTGCTGCCGCCCGGCCAGTCGGAACGCACCGGCCATCCCGCCCGGCTCAGCACGCTGGAACTGTGGGGCGAAAGCCGGCTCCACCCCGCGCCGCTGACCCAGGAAAAGGTCGAGGCCCTCGGAGTTTCCCGCCGACTGCTTGGCCGCTGAGTCACAAGTGCGCCCGAAACGTGCTTCTAGAGTGCGGTCTGCACTCGAAGAAAGGACGTGGTCGGTGCGTTTCCTGGCGCTGGGTATGATGTTGGTTTGCACGCTTTCGGGACTCATGATCCTGGGGGTGAGCCTGCGGGAAGGCGTGCTCAGGCTGTGGCGGCGCCGGCGGCTGGTGCGGGCCGAGGGCGTGATCGTCTATGTCGTCAAGAAGACCTTCCGCCGGATGCCCCAGAGCAAGCCGCACCTCCGGCCGCTCATTCTGAACTTCCCCTTGGTCCAGTTTCGGACGCGGGAGGGAGACGAGATCAAGTTCACCTCCGAGACGGGCGACACCGGGCCGCAGTCGCGCTACGTGGCGGGGGAGCGGCTGGCGGTGCTCTACGATCCCGAGGGCAAGCTGCCGCCGACGCTGGCCACGGTGTCCGGCCAGTGGCTGCCCAGCCTGATCGGCGTGCTCGCCGGGTGCATCTTCCTGTCCGTCACGCTCCTGATTTACTGCAGCTTCTGGGAGCGCATCGTCAGCCACTAACGGGGGGCCGGGGAATCTGGCCTGCCGCATGAAGCTTCGACCCGCGATGCCACCTCCGCCTGAGCGGTTCTGGAATGTGCTGGCGACCGCCTGCAAGGCGGTGCTCTTCCTCGCGGTGGCACCGTGGATGGTGGCGTTCTCCGTCCTGCGCTACCGGTCCGGCGAGGCGACGCTGACTGCGGCCGTCGGGATGAGCCTCTTCGGTCTGCTCTTCTTCCTGGCCGGGTTGTGGTTCTGCCGAATCCTGCTGGCGATGCACCGCCAGGAGCGGGCCTGGCGGCAGGCGCAGGCCGATTAGTCGACCTCGACGTGATGCGGCGTTCCTAGGCACACCCTGGGTCGGGCCGTGCCCTGTGGCCTGCAGATGTGTTACCATGGCCCCCTGCGAGTGCGATTCATGAGCAACTCAAGGGGTGCCAGGCGTGACGGTGGAGCAAGGGGCGATCTTCGGGGTCCTGGCGGCCACGCTGGTGCTGTTCGTCTGGAACCGCTGGCGTTACGATCTGGTCGCGCTCTTGGCCTTGCTCGTGGTCGCGCTCGCGGGGCTGGTGCCGCCGGCCGAGGTCTTCGCCGGGTTTGGCCATGCGGCGGTGGTGACGGTGGCGGCGGTGCTGGTCATCAGCCGCGGGCTGCTCAACGCTGGCGTGGTCGACGTGCTGGCCCGGCAGTTGGCCCTGGTGGGCGATCGACCCTGGGTACAGGTCGCCACGCTCACGGGCATGGTCGCGCTCTGTTCGGGCTTCATGAACAACGTCGGCGCCCTGGCCCTATTCATGCCGGTGGCGATCTGGATGTCGCGGCAGAGCGGGCAGTCGCCGTCGCTGTTGCTCATGCCGCTGGCCTTCGGCTCGCTGCTGGGTGGGATGCTGACGATGATCGGTACGCCGCCCAACATCATCATCTCGGCCTTTCGGGCCAAGGCGGATAGCCGTCCGTTTGGCATGTTCGACTTCATGCCCGTGGGCGCGGCCGTGGCTGTGGCGGGGGTCGCCTTCATCAGTCTGATCGGTTGGCGGCTCACGCCCCGGCGCAAGGAGGCCGACGCCTCGTCCGATCTATTCGAGATCAGTGCTTACCTGACGGAGCTGGAGGTGCCGGCCGGCTGCAAGTATGCCGGTCGGACGCTGCATGAGTTGGTTTCGGCCGCCGCCGAGGATGCCGACGTGCAGGTTGTGGGGCTGGTGCGCGGCGGGACCCGGCAGTGGTTCCCCTCCATGTACGAGGTGCTGCGCGAAACGGACATCGTGATGGTGGAGGCGGATTCGAGCACGCTCAAGGACCTGATCGACGCCACGGGGCTGGGGCTGGCAGAGGTCGTGGACAAGGAGAAGGAGAAAGACACCGCTGGGCGGGGCGATCTCAACCTGGCCGAGGCGATCATTACGCCGGAGTCGCTGCTGGTGGGTCGGGCGGCCGCCAGCCTGGACCTGCGTCGGCGGTTTGGGCTGAACGTGCTGGCCGTGGCGCGCCAGGGGCATCGGCTCCGGGAGCGGCTGAGCCAGATTCGCTTCGCAGCGGGGGATATCCTGCTGGTCCAAGCACGGGAGGAATCGCTGGCGGCCACGCTGAACGAGTTGGGCTGCCTGCCGTTGGCCTCGCGTGGCCTGCGGATCGGCAAGCCGCGCAACGTGCTCCTAGCCACGGGCATCTTCGGGGCGGCCCTGGTGCTGATCGCCCTGGAACTGGTGCCGGCCGCCACCGCCTTGGTCGCCGCCGCCCTCCTCATGGTGCTGGTTGGCCTGGTGGCCCCGAGCGAGATCTACCAGAGCATCGACCTGCCCGTGATCGTGCTGCTGGCGGCGATGCTTCCCGTGGGGCGGGCCCTCGAGACCACGGGCGGTTCGGACCTCATTGCTCAGGGGCTCTTGAGTCTCTCCCGGTCGACGGCGCCGGTGGTCATGTTAACCTTGTTGCTCGTGGCAGTGATGCTACTGTCCGACCTCATCAATAACGCCGCCGCCGCCGTCCTGGCCGCCCCCGTGGCCATTCAACTGGCCCGCGGCATGGAGGTCTCCGTCGATCCCTTCCTGATGGCCGTGGCGGTCGGCGCTTCCTGTTCCTTCCTCACGCCGATCGGTCACCAATCGAACGCCCTGGTCATGGTGCCGGGCGGCTACCGGTTCGGCGACTACTGGCGGCTGGGGTTGCCGCTTTCGGTGGTGGTCGTGATCGTGGCGGTGCCCATGATCCTTTGGCGTTGGCCGCTGTAGCAGGGAGGAGGGGGCAGGGTGCATGGCGATGGGCGGACGGCCGAAGTCTGGGCTCTTGTGCACACAGGGAGTCGGTGGGAAACTACCATCCGCGGATCTGCATCCTGCGCCACACAACGTCGACCCATCCCAGGGACCTGGCGATTAGGCACTTCCCTGCCAGGCGCGACCCACCGGCCGCGCCTGGCTTCGTCTTCAGCCCCGTGGCCCGGCCGCTAGCGTTTGCAGCTTCAGCACAGTGTTCCAGTTCCGAGCGGTGCCGCGCGTCGCCAGGTGCTTCTCCATCAGGGCGATGGTGAGTTTCGACCGACCTTGACCCTGAGGGTAATGGGCGTAGAGCTGCGCCCCCTCGGCGTGAATCCGCTCGGGCCCGACGATACGGTCCCGCAAACGGGCCACTGCCTGGGCCTGGACGGGCTGCTTGAGCACGACGACGACCAGTTGCGTGGGCGTCTGGGCCGCTTCCTCCGGGAAGGGATTGTGGCGGACGACCTGATCCCACTCGGTCGCGGTCCGCACGAAGAAATCGGTGGCGAGGCCCAACCGAGCGCCTGCCTCCCGTTCAAGGAGTCGTTCCAGGTCGGCTCCCTTGGGCCGGGCCAGATCGAAGACCAGGTTGCCGCTTTGGAGGAGGGTGGCGACGCTGCTGCCGCCCAGTCCCTCGGCCAACTGCCGCAGGTCGGCCATGGCCACGGCATTCTTGCCTCCCACGTTGACAGCCCGGAGTAGGGCGATTTGCGTCGGCATGATGCACTCCCATCCTGGCCTCGCCACCATGGGCCGGGCCTGCCAGTAGTCTAACCTCATCGGCCGCCGTCGCGGCGCGGTTCCCCCTCTCTCGTGTTCTCCGAGGCCACGATGCAGATCGACGTGGAAAACAGCCCGCCGGCAGACGTGTATCAGGCGCTCATTGGCAGTGTGACGCCACGCCCAATTGGCTGGGTCACCACCGTGGACGAAGAGGGCAGGGTCAACCTGGCTCCCTACAGCTTCTTCAATGCCGTGAGCGGTCGGCCCCCGATGGTGGCCTATGCGGCGGCGCGTAAGCGGGACGGTTCGATTAAAGACTCGCATCGCAATGCCGCCGCTGTGGGCGAGTTTGTCTGGAACGTGGCCACCGAGGAACTCGCGGAGGCAGTCAACGTCACGTCGCTGGAACTGCCCCACGGGACCAGCGAGGTCCCAATCGCCGGGCTCAGCCTGGTGCCGTCGGTACGGGTCCGGCCGCCGCGCGTTGCCGAATCACCCATCCATTTCGAGTGCCGCGTCTGGAAGATCATTCCCATGGGCGAGGAGCCAACCACGCACCTGGTGATCGGCACGGTGGTCTACATGCACCTGGCCGAGGCGATCCTGACGGAAAAGGGCCGGGTCGATCCACGGAAGCTCAAGGCCCTGGGTCGGCTCGGCGGGCTCTTCTATTCCCGGACCTCGGACGTCTTCGAACTGCCCCGGCCGGAGTAGGGGCAACGCTGACACCCTGCCCATTTCAGACGTCAGACGCTCGTCCAGTCGATTACTGACACATGCCGCGCAAGATGTCGCGCATTCGTGGTAATCACAGTTCCACCGACTGCCAGAGCCTGGGCCGCGAGAAGCAAGTCTGCATCCAGCTCCAGTTCAGCTCCCGTGGGCTGTCCATGCAGCCGCGACTTGGCCCACAACTGGGCCGCGACGCGCCACATTTCAGTCGTCACGGGCAAGTAATCGAAGGTCTGGCCGAGTTGATCCAGCCGAGAGATGCTCTGTGGATTGGCCTGCTGGCGCGCGACCAAGTGGAGGAGCTTGCGGCGCAGTTCAAAATCGGCCACTTCAGGGACGTAAACGATGTCGCCATTTGCTTGGACTTGCGCCTGCCAAGAGGCCACTTTCGCTTGGATGCGGGCGTTCGAGTGGCATAGGTCTCCCAACGGCCCGGCATCAGAGCAGAATCGATGGCATGAGGCGGTGGTTGGCCTACAGGGGTCAGGGCTCAGGCGTGATCGATACGTCTCGGAAGCGGACGCCGTGATCCGGCGGCAGTTCTTCAGCCAGTTTCGTGGCGACTCGTTCGGTGTAGTCGGGGTCTTCACGACTCCAGGCTTCGATCGCCTGAAAGGCGCGTCCGTAGCGAGCTAGCCTTTCCTGCGTGGCCGCCGTGGGGTCGAGCGGCTCGACCTGCACGGCTCGCCCTTCCGAAAGGCCCGCCCGCGCGTCGAGAACGATGACCCCGTTCTTAACGTGCCCGGTGTAGCGTGGCGGCGATGGTGTTTCGTGCTCGTGCATGGTCATATTCTGCCCCAGTTTGTCCCGGCGTTCGAGAGCAAGCCGCCTGGCGCTGGCAAGCAAGGGCTGACCGGCCCGCCGTGCAGTTCTACTTCTCTGGCGGCGCGTCGGCCGCGAACACCGGGAGCGGCGGGGG
>CALLZJ010000381.1 GCA_937858435.1 uncultured bacterium | reverse complement strand
CCTTGCCGAAGGTGCCCTCGCCCAGGGCGGCCCGCAGTTCGTATCGGCCGATCAGGTCACTGGCGGTCCGCGTCGAGAGAAGCAGACGGGGCGCCTGGTAGCCAGCGGGCAAGGGGGCGAGCAGCTTGGTGCGGCAGGAGGCGCAGCGCATGCGTCGGCCGAGGGGGTGCTCCGGGACCACCACGACCCGCTGGCACGTTGGATTGGGACAGCGCACCTTCGTCGGCATGACGAATCTCGGCTCGGCGAGAAGCGAACTGGGAGACATTGTAAGGTCTCATGCCGACGGGAACGAGTGCGAAGTTGGGCAAAGTCGCGGGCGGCGTGGGCCAGACCCTCCCCAACGCTCCCCGTAGTACCTGACCAGGCGATTGTGACCCATTGACATATCGCAACATTATGATATATTGAACCTGTCGCTCCTGGGTTCCGCACCGTTCCGGAGGTTGGACCATGCTTGCCTGGCTTCGACAACCGCGCTGGTCGCCCTACCTCGTGGGTGCCCTCCTGGGTGCCTTGCTCTGGTTCATCTTTAGCATCCCCCAGAAAACGCTTGGGGTCTCCACCAACTTCTCACAGGCGGTGCGGCTGGCCGAGGAAGCCATCGCTCCCAGCCATGCCGCCCAGCTCACCTATTTCGCCGACTACAAGATTCCCCGTCTGCTTGGCTGGGAGACCGGCATCCTGATCGGCACGGTGCTCGGAGCCTGGGCGGCGGCGCTGCTCGGTGCCAGTTTCCTGACCGGCCGCCTGCCGGAACTGTGGGTCGAACGCTTCGGCCCGAGTCGCCTCCAGGCCTACAGCCTGGCCATCCTCGGAGGGCTCTTTGTCGGCTACGGGGCGCGACTGGCGGGCGGCTGCACGAGCGGCCACGGCATTAGCGGCACGCTGCAACTGGCCGCCTCCAGTTGGGCCTTCTTCATCGCGGTCTTCGCTGCTGGACTGGCGACGGCCGCTCTGCTCTTTCGGAAGGAGGCCTAGCCATGGTTGAAAGCTGGCCAGCACTGGGGTGGGGCCTGCTCGCCGGGTTCCTGTTTGGCTTTCTGCTCCAAAAGGGCGGCGTCACCCGCTATGAAGTCATCGTCAACATGTTCCGCTTGAAGGACTTCACCGTCTTGAAGATCATGTTGACGGCCATCGTCGTCGGTGGCCTGGGCGTCTTCTTCCTCCACGACCAGGGGCTGGCCAAGCTCTCGGTCAAGCCCGCCTGGCTGCTGGCCAACGTGGGGGGCGGCCTGATCTTCGGCGTCGGGATGGTGCTGCTGGGCCTTTGTCCGGGGACGGCCGTCGCCGCCCTGGGTGAGGGCAATCGCCGGGCCGCGTTCGGCGTGCTCGGCATGCTGCTGGGTGCCTGGCTGCAGGCCGAGTCCTACGGCTGGTGCTCGGGGCTGGTGCGGCAGGTCGACCTGGGCGCGGCCACGGTCCACAGCCTGCTTGGGGTTTCGCCCTGGCTGCCGCTCGGCGCCATCGCCGCGGGTGCCCTCGTCCTGTTCCTTCTGATCGAGGCCTGGGAGCGGAGCCGAACCGGCACTAGCCCCGGGCCACAGGACCTTCCCCGATGACCGGAGTACCGACTGCTTCGGATCTCCACCGGCAACGCTGACAAGGAGTCACCATCATGCATCGTCGCGACTTCCTGGCCCACTCGGCCGGCATTGGACTTGGAGCCGTCTTTCTTCCCCATGCGGAGGCCTTGCTCATGAACGCACACCAGGAACCCTTCGCACCGTCGAACCACGTCGTCCTGGAACCGATCCGCACGGACGGCCTGGCTCTGATCTCCTATCTCCTCGGCGACAAGAAGTCGGGCAAGGCCGTCGTCATCGATCCCCGCCGCGACGTCGACGTCTTCGTCAACCTGGCCCAGAAGCACGGCCTGACCATCACCCATGCGCTCGAGACCCACATCCATGCCGACTTCGTCTCCGGCAGCCGGGAACTGGCCGCTCGGACGGGGACGGCCCAGGTCCATGCCAGCGTCGAGGGCGGCGCCCAGTACGGCTTCCCGGTCCAGCCGCTGCGGCATGGCGACAAGATCGACCTCGGCCACGTGGTCCTGAGCGTGCTCCATACCCCGGGCCATACGCCGGAACACATCTCCTTCCTCGCGGTCGAGAAGACCGACCCGGATCGGCCCTTCGCCCTGTTCACGGGCGACTTCCTGTTTGTCAACTCGGTGGGCCGACCCGACTTGCTTGGCGTCGAACAGACGAGTGAACTGTCCCAGATTCTCTTCCGCACCCTGCAGACCGCGTTCGCCAAGCTGCCCGATGCGATTCCGATCTTCCCGGCCCATGGGGCGGGCTCCCCGTGCGGCTCGCAGATCGGCGACAGCGATTCCACCCTGGGGCAAGAGCGGCGGAGCAACCCCGCCCTGCAGTTCAAGGAGGAAGCCGCCTTCATCGAGTGGCTGCTCGCCTCGCAGCCGCCCGTGCCCTACTACTGGCCGCGGATGAAGAAGATCAACGCCGCCGGTCCCGAGGTGCTCGGCGGCTTGCCCGACGTGCCGGCCTTCAGTCCGAAGGAGTTCCAGAAGCTCATCGCCGCCAACGGCAGCAAGGGCGTGCAGTTTGTCGACAACCGTCACATGCTGGCGTTTGGCGGCGGCCACGTTGCCGGGGCTCTCAACATCGGCCCCAAGGCCGACCTCTCCATCTGGGCCGGCTGGATGCTCGATCCCGAGCGGCCTATCGCCTTGGTGCTCGCCAAGGACAGCGATCTGCCCGAGGTCCTGGCCTGGTTCATCCGCGTGGGTTACACGAAGTTCGCTGGCATGCTCAAGGGGGGCATGGACGCATGGGTCGGCGACGGCCTGCCCATCGCCATGGTGCCCCAGCTTTCTGTCCATGACCTCAAGGCGGCCTTGCCCAGTTCCGACAAGCAAGTCGTGGACGTGCGGCAGCCGGTGGAGTGGGACATGGGCCATCTTCCCGGGGCCCAGTACATCTTCCTGCCTGAACTGGAGAAGAAGCTCGATCGGCTCGACCGGAAGAAGCCCGTCGTGGTCTACTGTGCGAGCGGCTTCCGTTCGAGCATCGCCGCCAGCCTGCTCCAGCGGCACGGCTTCACGGTCATGAACGTGCCCGGCAGCTTCAAGGCCTGGACGGCGGCCGGCTTCCCGGTGGAGAAGCCCGCCCAGCCAGGCCGCGGCACGGACACCGAACGCCGCTAGTCACTCCGCTGGGGCCTGACCCAGGTACTGGCGCAGCGCTGCGGGACCGACCAGCGGCGCTGCGCAGGTCTGGCCCTCGCACGGATAGACCGTGGCCACGCCCTCCTGCATCGTGCGGCCCTCGGCCAGGGTGGCGAGTTCCGCTGGCACCGCGACGTCGGGGTCCAGCGCCACCATGATCCGCCGAGGTTCGAAGCGGCCTCGGAGCAAGCGGACCACTTCCTCGGTGTCGGCCGCGCCGGGCCGACCCACGATCACCCAGCTCCGCGTCGGGCCCTGGCTGAAGTCGACCGCGGCCAGCATCTGCCCGTAGGCCATCGGCATGACGGCCAGGCGTGGCGCGAAGGTGCGCAGCGTCTCCGTCGCCTTGTCGGCCAGGTCGGTCCGACCCGTGAACTGGGCCAGCCGCAGGAGTCCCAGGGCGGCCACCGAGTTGCCCGAAGGGACCGCATTGTCCTCCGGCTCCTTGTTGCGGACGATGAGATGCTCGTGGTCCCGGCCGGTGAAGAAGAAGCCGCCGCCGACCGCGTCCCAGAAAAGATCGACCATGGCGTCGGCGAGCGTGAGGGCGGCGCGGAGCCAGCGGACCTCGAAGGTTGCTTCGTAGAGGTGGGTCAGGGCGTCGACGAGGAAGGCATAGTCTTCGAGGTAGCCGAGCAAGCGCGGCCCGGACTTGGGATGGTACGAGCGGAGCAGCCGGCCATCCTCCCGCCGGAGCGTGCCGAGTACGAAGTCGGCCGCGCGGGCCGCCTGGTTGATCCAGCGCTGGTCGCAGACGGCACCGGCCTGGGCCAGGGCCGAGATCATGAGGGCGTTCCAGGCGGTCAGCACCTTGTCGTCCAGGCCTGGCCGAACCCGCTCGCCGCGCCGGGCCAGGAGCCGCTGTCGGCAGGCGGCCAGACGGGCTTCCAGGTCTGCTTCCTCGAGCCCATGCAGCCTGGCATCCTGGGCTAAGGTCTTGGGTCGGTGCAGGATGTTGTGGCCTTCCCAGTTGCCACTCGCCGTCACGTCATAAACGTCGCTGAAGAGGTACGCCTCGGAGCCGAGCACGGCCGCGACCTCGTCCCGCGACCAGACGTAGAACTTCCCCTCTTCCCCTTCGCTGTCGGCATCGAGGGAGCTGAAGAAGGCCCCCTCGGGGCTGGTCATCTCCCGTTCGACCCAGCCGATCGTCTCGGCGATGACCTCCCGGTAGCGTGGCGTCCCGGTAACGAGCCAGCCATCGAGGTAGGTCTGCACGAGTAGGGCATTGTCGTAGAGCATTTTTTCGAAGTGGGGAACGAGCCAGCGGCCGTCGGTGCTGTAGCGTGCGAAGCCGCCGCCGAGTTGATCGTACAGGCCGCCCGCCGCCATCCGGTCGAGCGACAGAGTGACCATGCCCCTAAGGTCGGCGTTGGGAGAGCGATGGTCGAGGCGTAGCAGCAGCCGGAGTTCCAGCGGATGGGGGAACTTGGGGGCGTTGCCGAAGCCGCCATGGGTCAGGTCAAAGGCACGAGCCAACCCCGCCCCGGCCTGGGGGAGCAGGTCGGCGGGCAAGGTGTCGGCGGCGGGGTCGAAATGCTCGGACGCCCGCAGATGCTCGGTGAGTTGAGCCGCCCCCTGGAGCACTTCCTCGCGTCGGCCCGTCCAGGCCTGGCTCACGCCTTCGAGCACTCGGCGGAAGCTGGGCAGCCCGTGCCGATCCACGGGTGGGAAGTAGGTGCCGGCGTAGAACGGTTCGAGGGTCGGCGTCAGGAAGACCGACATGGGCCAGCCGCCATGCCGGGTCAGGGCCACGGTGGCGGTCATGTAGATCTGGTCGATGTCGGGCCGTTCCTCGCGATCGACCTTGATGGGAACGAAGTGGGCGTTGAGGAGAGCGGCAACGTCCGGGTCTTCGAAGCTCTCGCGCTCCATGACGTGGCACCAGTGGCAGGCCGCGTAGCCGATGCTGAGGAAGATCGGCTTCTGCTCTTCCCGGGCACGGGTCAGGGCCTCGGGCCCCCAGGGATACCAGTCGACCGGGTTCGAGGCATGCTGGCGTAAGTAGGGGCTGGCCTCACCGGCCAGGCGATTCGTCGCATGATTGGACATGGCTTCCTTCCGATCTGCAAGAGAGCGGCGTCGGTTTCGTTTGGCTCAGTCAGCTTGGCCCGCGGCGGCCCGGCCCGGTTGCCGGAGTTCCATTCCCATCTGCACTACGCTGCCGACCCGCCGGACGACCAGTCCTTCGGGCAGCTCGACTTGCCGTGCCTGGCCTCGGCAGACGGCGGCGGCTCGGTGCCAGTGGCGCTGTCCGACCCGTCCCCTGGGCCAGTGTTCACGCTCGCACAGGTGGATGAGCATCTCGCCGAGCAGCTCGGGGCGCTGCTGGGCGAGGGGTGTGCCGTCGAGGATGATCAAAGGGCCGGCCCGGGGGCGCTCGCACGGCTGCACCAGCCGGCGGGCACGCCGGACGAGCAGCCGCTGAGCGATGCGGGCCTGCTCGGCGAGGGCGGCCAGATGTTCGACCAGGCGGGGCTGATGGTCGGCGACGAGCCGCGGCAACAACTCGTGACGCAGGCGGTTGCGGGTGAAGCCGC
>CALLZJ010000380.1 GCA_937858435.1 uncultured bacterium | reverse complement strand
CGCTGGAGCAGCGTGTTGTAGTTCGAAACGGCGTCGTTGTAGTGCTGGCGGGCGAAGCCAATCCGGTTCTCCGTCGCGGTCAGCTCTTCCTGCAACTTGGCGAAGTTCTGGTTGGCTTTGAGATCAGGGTAGGCCTCGGACAGGGCGAAGATGCTCTTGAGGGCGCCGGTGAGCATGTTCTCGGCCTGGGCATGCTCGCCGACCGTCTGGGCGTTCATGGCCATGTTCCGCGCCTGGACGACCCGCTCCAGGGTCTCCTTTTCATGGCTGGCATAGCCCTTGACGGTCTCAACGAGGTTGGGGATCAGGTCGTAGCGGCGCTTGAGCTGCACGTCGATCTGAGCCCAGGCGTTTTGCGTCTCGACCTGGCGGCTGATGAGGCCGTTATAGACGCCGATCGCCCAGCCGCCGAACAGCAAGGCAATGACGCCGATCACGATCAGCAGGATCATCATTTCACTCAGGGCAAGGAGCACGGGCGTGGCGATCATGGCAGGTCCTCGGAAAGCGCGCCGAGCCCGAGTGTCGAGCAGCGGTCGCTGGGCCAGGATTCTCAAGAAATGATTCGGTGGGCCAACGGGGCCATTTTGGGGATTGGCCCGACTCCGGCAATGGCGACCGGCCAGCCCAGCGGTCTAACCGCTGCCACACGAGCGTCACAGAGGCACGGGCTCGGCGTCGGGCAAGAAGGAGATCGGCGAATGCAGGGCCGCATCCAGTCGCTGCAGGTACTCGGTGCGTGGGATCTCGATGGCACCCATGCGGCGGGTATGGGCCGTGACGAACTGCGTGTCGAAAAGCTGAAAACCCTGCCGCCGCAGATGGGCGAAGAGGTGGACCATGGCCACCTTGGAAGCGTCGCTGACGAAGTGGAACATCGACTCGCCGGCGAAGAAGCCACCCAAGGCCACACCATAGATACCGCCCACCAGCTCGTCGTCCTGCCAGGTCTCGACGCTGTGGGCCCAACCGAGTTCATGGAGCAACGAATAGGCGGCGATCATCTCCTCGGTGAGCCAGGTCCCTTCCCCAGGTCGGATGGCACAGCCGCGGATCACGCCGTCGAAATCGGCATCGAGGGTACAACGGAACTTGCCGCTGTCCAGTGTCCGCTGGAGACGCTGGCTAATGTAGATTCCGTCCATCTCGAAGATGGCTCGGGGATCGGGCGACCACCAGCAGATCGGCATCCCCTCGTCGTACCAGGGGAAGACGCCCATGGCGTAGGCTTCCACCAGCCGCCGGGGCGACAGGTCGCCGCCCACGGCCACCAGGCCGTGCTCGTTGTTCCAATCCAGTTCCAGGTCCAGCCACATGGCCATGATTCGCCTCGACCCTTGCCATTCTACCACTTGACGGCTCGTCGTGGGAACGGTCCCGGAGCGGATGCGAGCCCCGAAGCCAGGGGGGCCGATGCCGGTTGGGAAATGCGAGGATCTGGGTATTCCAAGCAGCTTGGAACGAGTGACCTGGGTCAACCGGTGCGGCGCATCCGCAGGTTGGCCCGCTGCCGGAGGAGCGCGTTACGGATGCCGGCCGTGGCCTCATGGGCCGAGCGGTAGACGCCTTCATGGACGGGCGTGAAGACCCAGTCGCGCCGCCGCATCACCTCGGCGGCCGTGGACATGTGGCCGGCCAGGCCGTCGTTGGTCAGCACTTCACCTCGGACTGCCATGCAGAACGATGGGACGTAGCGAGGCAAAAGGCCGGGACCGGCTAGGAGCACCGCGAAGGCCCCGACCACGGAACCGGCATCGAGCAGGCAGCCGAGCCCAACCTTGGTGTGGTCGCCGATGAAGCTGCCGACCTTCCGTGAAGCAGTCTCTACTTCGACATCGCCGACCCGGACGCGGATCGGGTGGTAGTCGAGGCGTAGGTCGGCCGTCTGGGTGCCCGCACCCATATTGACCCAGCTCCCCAAGTAGGAGTGGCCCAGGTACCCCTCATGTTGCTTGTTGGCATGGCCCTGGAGAATGCTGGCTTCGATCTCGCCGGCAATCCGGCAGACCGGACCGATCGTGCTCCCTCGGACCTTGGCCCCGGAGACGATGGTGCGGGGCCCGATGTAGCAAGGGCCGATCAGGCGGGAGAAGGACTGCACCTGGGCTTCGCGGTCGATCACGACCGGTCCCAGGCGGGTGTCGGCGACGACTTCCGGGTCGATCTGGGCCGTGGGGTGGACGCTGAGACTGTCCTCGGGCCCGACGATCGTAAGGCTGGTGGGGTGGAAGTAGCCATGGTCGAGAGAACAGGTCCGCCAGGGAAAGTCGGCTTCGATCTGGGCGGCGTTCTGTTCAACCAATTGCCAGGGATAATCGATCATGTTGCCGCCGGCCGGCTGGGGTGGCAGCGTGGCCCGCCAGGTCTCCAGACAGTCGTCAACGGTGTTGGGCGAACAGTAGGTGAGCAGGTGGGGGGGCAATACGGCATAGGCCACTTGACCGCCGACCATGCCCACGTGGGGCGACAGCGGCAGGTCGGCCAGCCCCGAGGGCGGCAGCCAACGGCCATTCACCAGGATGGTCGGAGCGGCGTGCAGCCAGAAGAGATCGTTGACCGGGCGAAAAGGATGGTCGCGGCGGGCCAGGTCTGCCAGGGCCGGCTTGACCAGGAGGCCCAGGTCCGTGGCGCCGAAGCGGCGGGCGTGCTTGTCGAGGAGAGGAGTCAGTCCACAGTACAGATCGAAGGCAGGGCGGGTGAGCGTCAGCGGTTCCAATTGCTCCGCAAAGCGATCATCGAAAACACAGACGCGCATGGCAGCACTCCCTTGCCGACCTGCGAACCTTCCCTGTTTGCCCGAACCGGCGCTGCATATCCGCGAGGGGCCTCGCCGCCGATTGGGTTCCCATCAGAGTATCATGCCACCCCGGACGCTGCCAAGTCGAGGTTGGCTGCTCCCGCTTCCAGACAGGCCTGGCAGGACCATGCGATCCTGGGATCTGGCCATCTGAATGAGACCGAAGTCAGCCAGCCCCGGACAGCATGGATTGCCATAAGACCATAATTTGTAGCAGCTTACGACTATCGACTTCCGCCGGTCGGACGCAGCTCGGCCCGCCAACGCTCCTCGAGTTTCTCCAGGGCCGTCCCTAGGGGCAGGGCCTTGTAGACTTCGTGGGCTACCTCGTGAATCAACCCGAGCCGGAGCAGTTTGGCCAGCGCATCGCTGATCTCGAAATCGCAATGGTGGCCCGTCTGCTCATGGAGCAGGGCCTCGATGCGGCGGTCGATCTCGCACCGTACTAGTCCGTCCTCACCGCCCTGCCGCCAGAGGAGCCAGTAAGCAAGCAGTGCCTCGCGCCCTTCCTGCTCCTCGGCCTCGTCGACGAGACGAAACAGCACCCCGGCATTGTTGTCCAGGTTTCGGTAGTAGAGATTGCTGGTCAGCGTCAATCGATAGCGGGTCTGCGTCCAGTTGTAGCTGTAGAAGGAACGCCAGCCGTAGCCGAGGGTGCCGGCCGTAAGCCCCCACCAGAGGGTCATGGAGCCCGGGGCCACCACGGTCGCCCCCACGCCGATCAAGGGGAGCAGGGTCGTTTTGAGCACGTTCCAAAAGGCGAGCACCAGGCCGCTCAGCAGCGACAGGCCGAGCTTCCCACGGTCGAAGTTGGAGAAGCGGACGCGTGATCCCGGCAGCAACATCTCCAGGTCCATCTGCGGGATATTCTTGAACATCTTGAGAAAGATGTGGCGGGTATCGACGTCCGGCCCCTGCAAGCCACCGCGCCGGAGCTTGAGAACGATGACCATCCGAGAGAAAACGTCGACCTCGGCCCGTTCGGTGCGCCAACCCTTGCGCCAGCGCCGCCGGGGCCGCTTCTCGACGCGGTCGCCCCGGGCGAAGATAAGCCACCGGTCGAATACGCTGAAGTCGACCTCCATGTTGATGCCCCAGTCGCTCACGAGCCGGCACGCTTCTTCCACGTCGTGCCGATCGAGCCGGACGTAGTTGGCCCGTTGGAGCAGCCAGGCAATGCGGGAAAAAAACTGGTCGAGCTCCTCGTCCCGCTGAGCGGCCGACCAGGTGCGGATGGCATGGTCGTCGCAGTCGGGGTCGAACGGGGTGTAGGCGGACTTCAGCTCGCGAAGTTGAGAGTGGAAGTCCTGGTGCAACTGGGCCGCCAGCCGATCGGCAAAGCGGACGAAGCCCGCTTGCTCCTCTTCTGAGAGCGGATCGAGTCGGGGGAGTAGTTCCAGCAGAGCGGCCCGACTCAACGGCACGAACTTGTCGCGCGGTCGCTCCAAGGAGGTGACGGCCATCCCATGCTCCGGGCAACGGATACGGGTGCTCGCGGGGGACCTGGGCGGATGAAAAGCGAAAGCCCCTCGACGTGGCCGCCGAAGGGCTTCCGCGCAAACACAGTCGGGCCGAGTGGATTCGAACCACCGACCTCCTGAACCCCATTCAGGCGCGCTAGCCAAACTGCGCTACGGCCCGCTGCGAAGGCGATTATACGCTTCCCTGTGGACAAGGCTAGCCGCTTGTCGGTTCTGGTGGGCAGACACTTCCTGTTCTTCAACGGGGTGAGGCTCTGGTATACTGGAACGTGAGCGGAGACTCACGCTCAGAACCTTGACCTTGCCCGAGGTAGCCAGATCGTCGAGGACTGCCCCGTGTCGATCGATTCGCCTTCCCCCAGCCTCGCCGAACGCGTCCAGTCGCTGAAGCTGGCTCCCGATATCCGCGTCCCGCCTCGTCGGCGTGGATTCGGCTGGGTCTGGCTGCTGGTAGCCGCCCTGGCTGGGAGCGGGGGGGCCTATGCCTACATCCACTATGCTCCACGCCCCGAAGCCGACGAGGGCAACGGCGCTGCAACCACCTCCCGGGCCACGGCACCGGCCCCGGAACGATCCGCGGGCGGGCCGGCCACCGTGCTCGAAGCGGGCGGCTACATCGTCCCGGCCCAGAAGGTCCAGATCAGCCCCAAGGTCGGCGGCCAGGTCGTCAGCCTTTACAAGGACCTGGAAGAAGGCACATTCGTCGAAGCGGGGACGGTGCTCGCCGAACTGGAAACCACGGAGTTCGAGTTTGAGCTGCGCCGGACCCAAGCCATGGTCGACCTGGCGAAGGCCCGCTGGGAAGAACTGAAGAACGGCAATCGGGAGGAGGAGAAGCTCCAAGCAGCCGCCGCCCTCCGTGAAGCCGAGGAGCAACTCACCCAATCCGAAGATGAATTGCTGCGGATGCGGAGCACTGGCCGGGCCGCCTCACCCGACGAATTGACCAAGGCAGAGAGCAAGGTCGCCACCAATCGGCAACGGGTCGAGCAGCAGCGGCAGGTCTACAAGATAATGGTCGATGGTCCGCGGTCAGAGCGGATCGCCGCCGCCGAAGCGGAGTATCGCCAGGCCGTCGCGGAGCGGGACAAGGCCCAGTGGCGGCTCGACAATACCAGGGTCATCTCCCCCATCACTGGCGTGATCCTGGAGAAGAAGGCCGAGGTCGGCAATACCGTCCGCCCCGAGGCCTTTTCCAACGGCCTGTCGGCCAGCCTGTGCGACATGGCCGACCTGACCAATCTCGAGGTCGACGTCGACATCAGCGAGCGCGACATCTGGAAGATTCAGCGTGGCCAGCGCTGCGAAGTCCGTACCGAGGCCAACCGGGACGCGGTCTATCGCGGCTTCGTGGCTCGCATCATGCCCGTCGCCAGCCGGAGCAAAGCCAGCGTGTCGGTGCGGATCAAGATCGAGGTGCCGGCCGACGATTCCAGCCTGCGCCCCGAGATGCGGGCCCGGGTGCGTTTCCTAAAGCCCGAGGAAGGGCCGGCCGCCACGCCGGGCCCATCCGCATCCGCCCCCCAGAGGCCCTCGCCATGAGTGTCGGCGGGCTGTCCCCTACCCTACCCCACCCCGACAAGCACAAGCCGATCGTCCGGGTCACCCACGTCCACAAGTACTTCACGCGCGGCAGTGAGCAGATCGACGTGCTCATGGACCTGAGCCTGGAAGTGGCTAATGGCGATTTCGTCGCCCTCATGGGGCCCAGCGGTTCGGGCAAGACCACGCTCCTAAACCTGATCGCCGGACTCGACACCCCTAGTGCGGGCGAAATCTGGGTCGGCAACGATCTGGTCTCCTCCCTTTCGGAGGAAGAGCTGTCCCGCTGGCGGACGCGCCATATCGGCTTCATCTTCCAGTTCTACCACCTCCTGCCCGTGCTCACGGCCTATGAAAACGTCGAGATGCCCTTGCTGTTGCTCCCCCTGTCCCGAAGCGAGCGGCGGCGGCAGGTGCTCACTGCACTCGAACTCGTGGGGTTGTCGGACCGGCTCTCCCACCGACCCGGCCAACTCTCGGGCGGCCAGCAGCAACGCGTCGGCATCGCACGGGCCATCGTCACCGATCCGACCCTGATCGTGGCCGACGAGCCGACCGGCGACCTGGACTCGAAGTCGGCGGATGAGATTCTCAACCTGCTCGACGAACTCCAGCGGGGCCTGCAAAAGACGATCATCATGGTGACGCACGACCCCCATGCGGCCGGACGAGCGCGGCGCATCGTCCGCCTGGAGAAGGGGCGGCTGGTGGAGAACGAGCCCGCTAGCCCCCTGGGCCATTGAGAACGCAGCGGGGGCGGGGCCTCGGGAAAATCTGCGGGCCGACCGTTTTCCCAGGGCCCATTCGTGGTCTAGAATGGTCGTGTGGCTACTGAATCAGACCGTCTGTTAATCCAGCAAATCCGGGCCGGCGACGAGTCGGCCTGGAGGCGGCTCATCGAACGCTACGAAGGGCGGCTGCGGGCCTTCGTTCATCGCCGACTCCGCGACCCGGCCTCGGCCGAGGACGTCGTGCAGGAGGCTTTCGTCGGCTTCCTCAACAGCCTGCCCAATTTCGATGAGAACAGGGACCTGCAGACCTATCTGTTCACGATCACGAGCCACAAGGTGACCGACGCCCTGCGGCGTTCCGGGCGCCGGCCGGCCCAGCAGATGCCCGACGGGCAGGAGTATTTCGAGGGTCGAGCCGACAGCGCGATCGGGGTCTCCAGCCAGGCCCGCGGCAAGGAACGTCAGCAACTCGAGGAGGAAGCCCTGGTGCGGGCGATCCGTTCCGTGCTCGACCACTGGCGCGAACAGCGGGAATGGGTCCGCATCCAGGTCCTGGAGTTGCTGTTCGTCAGAGGCAAGGCGAACAAGGACGTCGCCGCCCTCCTGGGCGTCAAGGAGCAGCAGGTCGCGAACATCCGCTTCGCGGCGGTCAAGAAGATCGCGGAACACCTGCGCTCGGCCGGTCTTTCTCCTGATGTATTTCCTGGCCTGGTCGAAACGGAGTTGTGATGCCGCGCCCGCACACCATGGTGCTTGTTTACGATGCCGATGGCGGTCTGGTCTCGGGTCTGATCCACTCGCTGAAACGGCTGGTGGCCCCGGACTCCACCCCCTGCCATCTGTGCAAGCTCACCCATGGCGCCTTCGGCATGAAGTCGGAGTGGTGGGACTTCCTCAAGGGGTTCAACGTCCCGTTGATCTTCTACCATCGCAACGAACTGAAGAAGAAGCACGGTATCACGAATCTCGATCTGCCCGGCATCTTTGTCCCCAAGGGGGAAAAGCTGCTGCCGTGGGTCGAATCGGATGAGATCAACCGCTGCAAAGACCTCGATGCCCTGAAGCGGCTCATCGAGCGGCGGATCGCCGAGCCAGGATGATCCGCTTCTTGGGATCCTCCGCCTGGGTCTCGGCCAGGACTTGCCAATCCGGCCGCTCGCGCAGCAGTCGGCCGTAGGCGTTGTCGCTGTGGATCAGGGCCAGATTGAAGCCAAACTCGGCATCCCAGCGGTCGAAGGTAGCCTCCGCCGTGGCCGGCGTCTTCATCCCATCGACATAGTCGAAGAGCAAGGGCCGCTCGGGCGGAAAGAGGCCGTGAAGCTCGCAGCGGTCGTCGAAGAAGATGAGCAAGCCCGGAACATGGTAGGTCAAGAAGCCGCCGCACGGGTCGTCGCAGAAAATGCGCGTGCCCGGCTGGCCCGCTTCGCGGCGGATCACATCTACGATCTCAATGGGCCAATGCTCGGGATTGAGATGGACCCAGCCCCGCATCCAAGACTGGGGCAAGAGCAACGGCAACGGTAGTAGCACCAGCCAAATGTGCCGTCCAAGAGTCCGGACCAGACTTGCAAGCCACGATGAGCCCGGCTTCTCGGTCTCGGGCTGGGACTCGGGCGGCAGGGTGAAGAGATCGCCCCGCCGTGCCAGGGCTTGCATCCAGCGGGTGTAAGGCAGCAGGTCGGCCAGGACGACTCCGGCCGTGACGGCGAAGAGCGGGCCGTTCCGTATCCGCAAACAGGCCAGCACCAGCCACACGAGCGGCACGAGCCAGGTGACCCGCGGCCGACCGGGAAGCACCCCGAGGAGCAGGGGCAGATAGAGGCCGCCAAAGACCACAACGGCCACCCCCTCGGGCTGGGTCAGGTCCAAGGGCGCATGTTCAGAGATGACCTGGGGCAGATCGAGCCGCAGCAACTCGAGCCAGGTCGCAGGCAATCGCCAGCCATAGGGATTGATCAGAGCCGTGGCCGCCGAGACCGCTCCCACCCCGGCCAGCAGGGCCACGTCGCGTCCGGACTTGAGCGGTCCCTTGCCCGCTAGTAGCCAGGAGAGCCCCCAGCCGATGCCGACCAGGCCGAACGTCGCCATGCCGCCCACGACCCCCCCATGGACGTCCCCCCAGCCCAAAACCGGGGCCACGGGGCCCCACAGGCGGGCCGGCCGCCAGCCCCCCGCCTCAACCTCCACGAGCACGGCCAAGAGCAGAGCCAGGAAGAGCATGGTCAAGAGATGCGGCCGGGCATGAAAGTGGTAGCACATCGCGCTGAAGATCAGCACGGTGATGAAGCCACCCAGAATCGGATGGCACCCAGCCGCGACGAGTCGGCCTCCCAGCCAAGCGAGCAGTCCCGCCAGCAAGAGCAGCGTGGCCCAAAGCAGCCCATCCAACCCCAGGGCCCGGTGCGCCAGGGCCATGCCGATCTCGGCCAGCCACTGCGAAGGAATCCAGGGCCGGCCCTGCTGGCTGAAGGTAAGCGGATCGGTGTCGAGGAAGGGGTGCGTGGTCAGTAGCTTCTCGCCGACCACGGTGTGCCAGAACGTGCCGGGATCGTAGAAGAGTTGGGCCCGAGTGGCGACGAGCATGCCGGCCAGCAGCAAGCAGAAGAAGGCCAACTCGGCGAGGCGGCGACGCGATTCCATGGGGCCATTCTATGGCCCCGACCTCGGCCTGAGCCTCCCGTCACAACTCCAGACCATGGACGGCGTCACTGCCCTGCCCAAGAGAGATGGGGATCGCGCCCGTGCCGTTTGCGGAAGGTGTGTCGGGCTTCCGCCTCAATCTCCGCACTTGTGCGCCCCGGAGTCGCCCAGCCGCTGCTGTAGCCGCTCATGGCGTGGCGGTCAGCCCGCTGTTGACTGGTCTCCCCCGTGGCCTAGGCGAGCATATCCACGATCAATGACGAGCAGATTTCTCAGCGCGCGGCACAACCCGACGTGGCCACTAGCAACATTCCCATCAGGATGTAGGCTGGAAATCGCAAGGCCGCCCCCACTCACGCCGTGCTCATGGACTCACCCGTTGTCGTTTCATCGACCGATTCGCCGTTCGACTTGAGTCGATTTGGCTTCGTTTTGAGCCCTCACGCCAAGCCGTCCCAATTTTCATCATGAGAACTTAACTCCTTCTTCACGGGCAAGCGGCCGGAGGCCGTCTAGGGTAAAGGTGCCGGGTGAGCCGGTGTCCCTTCCAACCTCGGACTGCGAGCGCCAGCGATTTCCGACTTGGCCAGGTTGGGTCCCTACGGAGGAAGTCTTCATGTTCCGTCAGAGCCGCCGGCCAGCCTTCACGCTGATCGAACTGCTCGTGGTGATCGCGATTATCGCGATCCTCTTGGCCCTGCTCCTCCCCGCCGTGCAGAAGGTGCGCGAGGCCGCCAATCGCATGTGGTGCGCCAGCAACCTCAAGCAGATTGGCATTGCCCTGCATAACTTCCACAACGACTACGGCACCTTGCCGCCTGGTGGCATCAACGTCCCGGCGTCCGGCGAGAACATCCTCGGCTTCCAGGCCGGGACCCAACACGGCTGGGGCATCATGGTCTTCCCCTACATGGAGAAGGACGGTATCGCCAAGCTGTATCGCAAGGATCGCGACTACCGGCACCCCGACAATCGCCCGGTGGTCACCCTCTGGGTCAAGATGTTCTGCTGCCCCTCGACCGATCCCCAGATTCGCTACGACCTCCACACCAGCGGCGGCTTTGCCAACTGGTCGGCAGCCGCCAGCGACTATGGCGTCATCAACGGCGTCCGCGACGAGCTTTGCAACCGGGTCGGCATCCCGCACATGCCTGGCCAGGATGCCCCCGGGGCGATGGAAGTCAATCACCGCCGCGCCCTGACCGACATCCATGACGGCAGTTCAAACACCATGCTCATCACCGAGTGCGTGGGACGGCCCGACCTGTGGGAATTGCGGCGGCGTACGCCCTTCGGTCCGCCACCGCGCGTCGGCGGCGGCGGCTGGGCTGACCGGAATAGCGAATTCGTACTCGACGGGGCCACCTGGGATGGTCTGGTCATCGGCGGGCCCAACGCCAACTGTGCCGTGAACTGCACCACCCGCAACGAGCCCTATTCACTCCACGTGGCCGGTGCCAATACGCTCTTCGGCGACGGCTCGGTCCGGCTGGTCACGCAGCGGACGCCGATCTACATCGTGGCCGCCACGGTTACCGTGAGCGGAGGCGAGATCGTCGCCCTGCCCGACGAGTAGGACGGCTCAGGCGGTGTAGCCGCCGTCGGCCGTGTAGACCCCACCCGTCACGTAGCTCGCCGCGGGGCTGGCCAGGAAAATGGCCAGCCCGGCCATTTCTTCCGGCTCGGCGATCCGGCCCAGCGGGACCTGTTGCACGAAGCGACCCAGAAGCTGCTCATCCTGCCACAGGGCGGCGGAGAACTTCGTCCGCACGAGACCGGGGCAGATGACGTTGCTGCGAATGCCGTCCCGGCTCCATTCCTGGGCCTGCACCTTGGTCAAGCTGATCAGGGCCGCCTTGCTCACGCTGTACAGACCCAGCATGGGCTCGGGCCGCAGCCCGCCGATGCTGCTGACATTGATGATGCTGCCGCCCCCGCGTGCCTGCATGTGGGGATGGACCAACTTGGCCAGGGTCAGCGGTGCCCGGACGTTGACGGCCATGATCTTGTCGAAGACCGCATCGTCGGTGGCTAGCAATGGGCCGAAGACGGGATTGGCAGCCGCATTGTTGACTAGAACATCGACGCCGCCCGTCAGACGCACCGTTTCGCTCACGAGGTGATCGAGGGCAGCCGCGTCGCCGACGTGCGCGGTCACGGCATGGGCCTGGCCGCCCGCCGCCGTGATGGCCGTCACCACCTCGGCCAGTCCTTCGAGCTTGCGGCTGCTGACAACCACCTGAGCCCCACAAGCGGCGAGGCCGGTGGCGATGGCGGCACCGATGCCGCGGCTCGCCCCCGTCACCAGCGCCACCTTGCCCTCGAGACCGAAGTAGCGCTGCATGAGGAACTCCTGGCCGGCATCGGCTCATTGAGCGAACAGTTAAGCCGCGCCCGGAAGTCGGACGCGGCTCGCAGAAGACTCGCTGGCTCCGGTCTCCCGGGGCGCTAGGGCGTCTTGAGGCCCGACTCGTACCGCTTGCCGATCACGTTCCAGTTCAGCGTGCTCCACCAGGCCTTCAGGTAGTCGGGTCGCCGATTGCGGTAGTCGATGTAGTAGGCATGCTCCCAAACGTCGACGCCGAAGACCGGGAACTGGCCGTCCATGAGCGGGCAGTCCTGGTTGGCCGTGCTGGTGACCTTGAGGTGGCCGCCGGCGAGCACCAGCCAGGCCCAGCCGCTGCCGAACCGCTTGGCACCGGCGTCGTTCATCATCTCCTTGAGCTTGTCGAAGCCGCCGAGGCCGTTGATGGCATCGGCCAGGCTGCCGGCGGGCGTCTTGCTGCCGCCCGGAGCCATGATCTCCCAGAATAGCGTGTGGTTGTAGTGCCCGCCGCCGTTGTTGATCACCGCTTGACGGATGGCCTCGGGCACGCCCTTGATGCCGATCAGGAGGTCCTCGATGCTCTTGGTCTGCAGATCGGGGTAGTCCTTAAGGGCGTTGTTCAGGTTTGTGACATAGGCGGCATGGTGCTTGTCATGGTGGTACTCCATCGTCTCCTTGCTGATATGCGGAGCGAGGGCGTCGTAGGCGTAGGGCAGCGGCGGCAGCTCGAAGGGCATGGGGACCTCCATGGTGAATGACGGCGAGTGGTTTGTCCTTCAATATATCGAGGAGCGGCGTGGGGACGAGCGGACCGGCTAGGTTTGGCACGACCTCGAGCGGCAATGGCGATCTTTGGAGCAATTCCATTTTTTCCGGTTTTCCAGTTGCACCTGGCTTGCCCAAGCCGTAGACTCCGGCCTGGATCGGTTCTCTTCATGAACGGGTGGCCCTTGGCTCAAGCCGAGTGGGGGCCGGGAGAGTTCAATGCACTTTGCCTGGCAGATTCGCGCGAACTGGGTGCTGGCACTCGTCTTTCTCGGCGTGTCGGCGTCGGGAGCCGCGGCTCAGACCGCGTTCCCCGAATCCGAACCCAACAACACTAAAGCCGAAGCCGATCTGATCACCTTCACGACGATCGGCGACAGCGTGACCGGCCTCTCGACCGGTACGGGCACCACGGCGGGCGATCAGTCTCCCACCACCGTGGACATGTTCCTGATCACGTTCCCCACCGCGACGCTCGGCATTTACCGAAACCAGTTGATCATCTCGTCATTGACCGAAGGCCACACCGGGACGATTCGTGGCCTGACGCAGACGGGGGGCACGATCAACCCCGGAACCAACTCTGCCCCCCAAACTAGCACGGCCGCCACAGGGCGGCTCAACCAGTGGTACAGCTTCGGCAAGGGCGAACAGCTCTTCTACCAGGTGGCGGGCGTGGCGGCGACCACCGAAAACTACAACGCCACCTGGGTGCGGACGCCCATTACGCCGGTGAATCTGGGCACGTTCGTGGATGGCACCATCACGATCACCACCCTCGGCCAAGGCCACACGACCGACACGGACATGTGGGTCTATGATGCCAATTTCGATGCCATCCCCGGCTACGGCAACGATGATACCCTTGGGCCTCCGACTTCATTCCAATCGACGTTAACCCGGACCTATGCTCCTGGCACCTATTACGTGGCCATCAGCAACTTCAATCTGGCGAACGATCAGGCTTCGCCGGCAGACGACAACTTCCGAAGCGGGACCGTGCTCGACTTCCCCGGCGCGGTGCTGAACGGCTCCACGACAGCCGGGTTGAATCTCTCCTTCGCCATTACGGATGCCAACGGCACAGTCCAGTTCGGCGCCCTCAAGCCTGAAGCGTTCGACATCTTCTGGGGTCAGTTCACCGTGGCGGCCATTCCCGAACCCTCGACGCTGATCCTGGGCGGCCTGGGCTTCGGAACCGTGATCGCTGCGGTCCAGCGCCGGCGGGCGCGGAGGCGGGTTCGGCGCAAGGCGTAACCATCTGACTGCTCTCTGGCAAGCGGGCCGACTTCGGTCCGCTTGCTTCTTTTTGCGCGCTGGCGATTGGCTTTCCTTCGCCGAGCCCGCCGCTTATGATGCCCCTCAGACTTCGACATCCACCCAGGTGAAAGCCGCCCATGGCAGAAACGCTCTGCGTCGCTGGCTGCCAGTTCGATTGCCAGCTTGGTGCGGCCGCGGCCAATCGCTCCGCGATGGCCGCCGCCCTGGGTGACGCCGCCGCCCGAGGAGCCGGCCTAGTCGTCTTCCCTGAGTGTGCCGCGTCCGGCTATGGCTTCGGCTCCCTCGCCGAGGCCTGGCCTCATGCGGAACCCTTGGACGGCCCCACCGCGGCCTTCATGACGGGGCATTGCCGACAGCACGGCATCCACGCCCTCTACGGCTTCCTCGAGCGAGAAGGCGAACAGCTCTTCAACTCGGCCGCTCTCGTGGGGCCTGGAGGCATCGTCGCGAACTACCGCAAGACCCATCTCCCTTTCCTCGGCGTCGACCGCTTCGCCACGCCCGGTGACCGGCCCTACGCAGTCCATGAAGTGGCGGGCACCCGGATCGGCATCCTCATCTGCTACGACGGCAGCTTCCCCGAGGCGCCCCGCGTCCTGACCTTGCTCGGAGCCGACCTGATCGTCCTGATCACCAACTGGCCCGAGGGGGCCGTCTGCTCCGCGGCGCACATCCCCGAGATGCGGGCACATGAAAACCATGTCTACTTCCTGGCGGTCAATCGCGTCGGCTCCGAGAGCGGCTTCCGGTTCATTGGCCGCAGCCGGCTCGTCGACTGGCACGGCACCACGCTGGCGGGGCTGCCCACCGCCGAACCCGGGCTCTTTCTGGCCGACGTCGATCCCGCCGCGGCTCGGGCCAAGCGGGTCGTCAACATCCCCGGCGCCTACGAACTCGACCGCATCGCCCACCGCCGGCCCGAACTCTATGGCCTCATCACCGCGGCCCGGGCCTCGGATTGAACCCCATGCGGAAGGCTCTGCTCTATACGCTGGTCGGCCTGGTCTGGTGGGGACTGGCCTACTTCGAAGAACGCCGCGGCGACGAGAGCTGGATGCTCATCAGCGTCGGGATCGGCTGCCTTTGCTTCTACCTGGCCTGGCGGGAGGGGCGTAAGCGATGAACCGGGGCGACCGCCTCAACTTCCTGTTGCTGCTCATATGGGTCGGGCTGGGCTGCTTCTGGCTCTGGCGGTTCAACGAACCCGGGGGCAACACGAGCGGCAATCTCATGCTGCTGGTCGTGGCCGGGCTGATGATGATCTGGAATCTGCTACAGATTTGGCGTCGGCGCGTCGTCCGGGCCCCAGACTGGGCCTCGCCCCCGCCCCGGCAGCGACCAGCCAGGGAAGGTAAAGACCGGTCCCCGGTCCCGCCCGGCGACGCGGGGCCTCACGGCTAGGCAGGTTGGGGATGCGGCAGAGAACGTCTTGGAAACGGAAACGGCCGGGGGCCGAACCGCGAAGGCTCGACCTCCGGCTTAAAACAAGCTCTGCCGCGAAGCTCGCGACGGCGTGGTCCGACCCTAAGCACCACGTTCCGACGCTGCAAACGCTTCTGCCCAGGAGGGCAGGGCAGGGATCTTCCTTCCCGCTCGGAAGGACCCCACGGCAAAGCTCGTGTACCCGCACTCGTCCTGGCACCGGAGCCCCTGGCCAAGACAGGGCGGGCTGATAGTCGCCCCTGGCCGACGTGTCAAGAGCGAATTCCAGAGAAAATGGGCAACCAGGCTGGGACCTGGCCCCTTTCCAGGCCGCTCCCACCCGCTCCCCGGGAACCCAAAATCGCTCGCCTTGATCCCACACGCCTGTCCGCCCCCTGCCCCGCGTTGTTGCTCGCCCCTTGGCCCCGTAAGAAATCTCCAGACGTGCTTCTCAGCCCAGTCAGCGAGGTGATCATGGTTGTCGGCGAGTTCAAGGAAACCGTCCAGGTGGTCGTGGTGGGCGGCGGGCCAGGCGGCTATGCGGCCGCCTTTCATGCGGCCGATCTAGGGCTCGACGTCGCCCTGGTCGAGCAGGAGACCCGGCTGGGCGGCACCTGCCTGCTGCGCGGCTGTATCCCCTCGAAGGCCATGATCACGGCCGCCGAGATGTACCAGAAGGTTCTCCATGCCGACAAGATGGGCATCAGCATCAAGGAGGCCCATCTGGACATGAAGAAGATGGGCGCCTGGCGCGACAACGTCATCCGCGACTTGACCACCGGGCTGGACGGCCTCGCCAAGGCCCGGGGCGTCCGCCGATTCACGGGTCGTGGCTACCTCAAAGGGCCCAAGGAACTTGCCGTCTCCTCGGAAGGCTCTTCGCTTTCGCTCCACTTCGAGCAAGCGATCCTCGGCCTCGGCTCGCGCCCGTTGATGCCGCCTCCCTTCGTCCGCTCCGCCCGGGTCATGACCTCCGACGAGGCCCTCGCCGTCGACTTCTTGCCGCCGAGCGTGTTGGTCGTGGGTGGCGGCTACATCGGCATCGAACTCGGCTCCTGCTTCGCCGCCCTGGGCAGCCAGGTCACCGTGGTCGAGGCCTTCGATCGGCTCCTGCCCGGGACCGATCCCGACCTCGTCCGCATCGTCCGCAAGCAACTGGATGCTCGGGGGGTCAAGGTCCACCTCGACGCCAAGGTGACCGAACTCAACGAAGGCAAGAGCGGCGTCAAGGTGAAGGTCGAACCCAAGAGCGGGGCGGCCTGGTTCGGCGACTACGACCGGGTGCTCGTGGCCATCGGGCGGAAGCCGAACACCGAGGACTTCGGTCTGGAGAAGGCCGGCATCAAGGTCGACAAGGGCTTCATCGTCATCGACGAGCAGTGCCGGACCAGCGTGCCGCACATCTTCGCGATCGGCGACTGCTCGGGTCAGCCCATGCTCGCCCATCGGGCC
>CALLZJ010000379.1 GCA_937858435.1 uncultured bacterium | reverse complement strand
CACGCCCCCTGCGAACCGGCTCGGCAGATCCGGTTTTCCCCTGGACCCCGGCAGCCGGGCTGGCTATAGCCCGAGCCGGGAAATGAGGCCCAAAACAGGGGCGATGCCATGCGACGTTGGCTCATCTGGGCGGTGGCGCTGCTGGGCGGGTGTAGCACGCACCCGGTGGCCGACTTCATGGACCACTTCTTCCCGGCGAAGATCGATCCGAATGCCGCAGGTGGCCGAAACCGGGGCGGCGTCTGCGATCCCCCGCCGGGCAGCCCCACGGCTCCGAACGCGGGCCACACCCCGGGAGTGCCGCCGGTCATGCCGCCCGCTGTTCCGCCCTACGGCATGGCGCCGGGGCAACCGGCCGTGCCCGCCGGCCCGCTCGGGCTGCCGCCGGTCGACCCGCCGCCGCCGGTTCGTTAGGTCTTAGCGTTTCACACCCGAGCTGGGGTTCACGGTCCCGCTAACTCCAAGCAGTTCGGGGTGGCGAGCAATCTTGTCGGCGAACAGGGCCAGGTCGGCCATGATGCGGTCGAGCCGGCTCACCCCCGCCCCCACGTTCCGGGCCGCATCGTTCAGATTGTTGAAGAGCGTCGGATCGCTGACCAGCCGCCGGATCGTGCCATCCCCGGTGGCCAGCGCCTTGGTAAACTCGCTGACGTTGACGGAGATTTCTCCCAGCCGGGCCGAGGCCTCTTCGACGTTTCGCAGGATCACGGGCGCTCGTTCGCTGATCGAGTCGGCCACCCCCCGGATCGATTCCAGGGTCTGCTCGAACTTCTCCGCGCTGTCGCTCACGCGCCGGACCAGGGCACGTCCGTCCTTCATGAACTCCTCAGCCTCACCAGCCACTTTGTCCGCCCGTTCGGTCAGCGTCTTGGTCGAGGCGCGGAGATCCGTCGCCAGGCCGTCGTAGTTCTTGACCACTTCCTCCAGCCGGGCGCTGGCCGTGCGGGCATTGCGGAGGGTCTCGGTCACGTTGGCCTGGTTCTCTTCGCTTAGGAGTGTGGTCAGCCGTTCCGACGCGGCCTGGATGTTCTTCAGGGCCGCCTGGGCATTCTTGAGCGTGTCGTTGAAGAGTTCCCGGTTCTCCGGGCTCATCACCTTGGGCAACTCGTCGCTGAAGGTGCGGAAGTTGCGCACGATGGCGTCGAGGTTCTTTTGGTTTTCCGGCGTCATGAAGTCGGCGATGCGGCCCGCGACGGTGGCAAAGTTGTCGATGGCTGTCGCAATCCGTTCCTGGTTGCCCCGTAGGAGATTGTCGACCCCCTCGGCGGCCCGGCCGACGTTGCCCAGCGTGACCTGCAGTTCGGCGTTGGTGCGGCGCAGCTCGGGAATGAACTCGTTGAAGCGTTTGGCCGTTTGCCGCATCTCCTCGATCGCATCCCGGGAGATGGGCAAGAGGTCCCGCGCTTGATCCAGCGTACGGGTGAACTCGTCGGCGGAAGGCGAAGCGAAGACATGGCCCCGCTCGGCAAAGGTCCGATCCCCATCGGGCTTGGGCGTGAAGTTGATGGAAGCGTCGCCCATGACGAGCCCGCGGCCCAGGGTCGCCAGGTCGGAGCGGCGGAGCTTGTACTTCGTTTCCACGTAGAAGCGAATGGTGACCGCGCCGGTGTCGGGGTCGAGGTCGACGCTCGTCACCTCACCGATGCGAATGCCCGACTTGCGAATGGGCGTGCCCTCGACCACGCCGGGTGCTTGCGGCACCACCAGGGCGTAGGGGACTTGCCCCTTGAACAGGCCCCGAAACTCGCCAAAGAGGACCACCAGCACGGCCAGCAGAATGGCGGCGCCAAGCACGAAGATGCCCAGGCGGTACTTCATCGTCTGTTCGCGGCTCATGGTCGACTCCTCCGCTCGGGGTCGGGCTAGTAGTCAGACAAGGACGATTGGCTCAGGTCCACGCGAGATTGGGCCTCGCCGCGCACGAACTGCTGCACGCGCGGATCGGAGGCGATGAGCAACTCGGCGGCGTCGCCGTCGAAGATGATCTGTTGTTCGTTCGGACGGATCCGGCTCACGGGGTTGAGCATGACGATGCGCTGCGCCACCTTGGCCACCGTCTTCATGTCATGGCTGACGACGACGCTTGTCACGTGGTGGCGCTGGTGGGTCTGGCGGATCAACTCGTTGATGACGTCGGACATGATCGGATCGAGTCCCGTTGTAGGCTCGTCGTAGAGAACGACCTCGGGCTTGAGGATCAGGGCCCGGGCCAAGCCGACCCGCTTCCGCTGCCCGCCGGAGAGTTCGGCCGGCCGCCGCTGGAGCAGCGCGCCGGGCAGGCCCACCTCGTGAATCTGCTCCCAGACCAGGACCTCGATCTCGTCGTTCGACTTGTTCGTGTGCTCCCGGAGCGGGAAGGCGATGTTGTCGAAGACCGTGAGCGAATCGAAGAGGGCGGCGCCCTGGAAGACGAAGCCGAACCGCAACCGTTGCCGGACCAGGTCGGCCTCCGGTAGGTCGGTCAGCACCCGGCCGTCGAACGTGGCCTGCCCGGCCGAGGGGCGCAAGAGGCCGATGAGCAACTTGAGCATCACGGTCTCGCCACAGCCGCTCTCACCAATGAGGACCGGGGTCTCCCCCTTGCGGATGTGGAGGGTGATGTCACGCAGGACCTCGTTCTTGCCGAAGGCCATGTGCACGCCGTCCAGCCGCAAGAGCGGCGGGGCGGGAGGCATCAGCCGGTCGAGATCGGGGATCGAGGTCGTGCTCATGGGTTTCCGTCTGGCGGTCCAAGGCGTGGTGGCGAGGAACGGCCCCGTTATTCCCGGGGCCAGATTTGCACGTAGAGGGTGTTGAAGAACATGGCCATGAAGAAATCGACCACCAGGATCGCGACGAAGGAGAGGACGAACGAGTCCGTGGCCGCGCGGCCCACCCCTTCGGCGCCCGCCTTGGCATTAAAACCTCGGTGGCAACTGATGATCGCGATCAGGGCCCCGAAGACCATCGACTTGAACAACCCCACCAGAATGTCCCAGAGGCCGATCTTCTGCTGCGACTGGCTCCAGTACTGGTAAGGTTCGATGTCGAAGTACTGCGTGCTAATAAACGCGCCGCCCATGACGCCCATGAAGTCGGCCAGGACGGTCAGAAGCGGGATCAGGAACACGCAGGCCAAGAAACGCGGCACGACGAGGTAGTGAATCGGATTCACGCCCAAGCACGTCAGGGCGTCGATCTGCTCGGTGACACGCATGGTGCCCAGTTCGGCGGCGATGGCGGAGCCGACCCGTCCGGCCAGCATGGTGGCCGCCAGCACAGGCCCCAGTTCCCTGATCACGCTGCCATTGATGGCCGCCCCCATCCAGCCGCGCAGGGGTGGGAAGCGGGTGAACTCGCCGAACGCCTGGACGGCGAGCACCATGCCGATGAATAGACCCGTGATGCCGACGACCGGTACGCTCCGCACACCGACCTGGTAGAAGATGGGCAGCATGGTGCCGGCGCTGGGACGCCGCCGCACCATCCACCCAAGGGTCTGGAGCGTGAAGTCGCTGATGTCGCCCCAGCCCAGGATGATGGCCCGCAGCCCCGCCAAGAAACGGCCCCCCGATGGAGCGGGCGAGATGGCCTTCGACATGCCGAGTTCCCCTTGCGGCGCAGACTTCCCCACGTCTTCAATCGGCAGCCAGCCAGGGGCGATTCCAGCGAGCCCACTCGATTATAGCCACCTCGGCCAGGCGCCAGCTTGCCCCTCTTCCCGCGGCTGTGCAAAGGCCGGGGTCGGCGACATTCCCGGCTTCTCCTTCCCGATCAAGCTGCTTGACAACAGTGGGCCGTCGAGCTATCTCGCCGAGCCTGGGGAAGTGCAGTTCATGCTCGGGAATGGCCCCGCTGATTGAAAGTCGAGACATGGTGCGCCTACGCGCCGGGGTGCTGCTGGCCATGCTCGTGGGACTCGCGGGTTGCTCCCGCGAGTTCTACCGTCGTTGGGCTGATCGCGATGCCTATTACGTCGTCGCCGAGCACAACGCGACCGGTCCCTGGGCCGTGCCTCCCATTACCATCGAGCCGCCGCCCGAGTCCCGGCTCCACGATCCGACCTTGCCCGACCATCCCCCCATGCCGCCCGACGATCTAGCCGCCCATGCCTACATGCACCGCGCCGGCACCAAGCTCGGCTACCGCCGCTGGGAGAAGGACGGCGTGTTGGACGAAGTCGAGGATCCCGGCTGGCGTTCGGCCTTGAACCTCGATCCCGAGGGCGTCCTCGTTCTAAGCCCCGAACGCGCCGTCGAACTGGGCATCCTGCACAGCCGGGAATACCAGACACAACTCGAATCGCTTTATCTCACGGCCCTATCGCTCACCCTCAACCGCTTCGAGTTCGACCTGCAGTGGTTCGGCGCCAACGGGACCGTCTATAACCACACCGGTTCCGGCGGCTTCGACGGCGGCGAGAGTAACACCCTGACCAACTCTACCAATCTCGGCTTCACCCGGGCCTTCACGACCGGCGGCCAACTCTTCGTCAACCTCGCCAACAGCTTCGTTTGGCAGTACACGGGTCCAAACCGGGAGACCGTCTCGTCCAGCCTGGCGATCAACTTCATCCAGCCCCTGCTCCGCGGCGCCTGGCGCGACGTCCGCATGGAGGGTCTGACCCAGGCCGAGCGCGACGTGCTCTATGCCGTCCGCGCCTTCGCCCGGTTTCGCAAAGAGTTTTACCTCAATGTCACGACCCGCGGCCAGGGCTACCTGACCCTGCTCCTGCAAGTGCAGAGCATCCGCAACCTCGAAGCCAACCTGGAAGCCCAGGTTCAGAATCTGGCTCTGCACGAAGCTCTCTACATCGCTGGCTCGGTCTCCACGGTCCAGGTCGACCAGGTGTTCCTCAGCGTGCAGCAGGCCCGGCTGTCGCTGCTCCAGGCACGCCTCAGCCTGGATAACGCCCTCGATTCCTACAAGTTTCAGCTCGGCTTGCCCCCCGATCTCGCCGTCCGGCTCGATGACACGTTGCTGGCTCCCTTTCAGCTCAACGACCCCGAACTCGTCACGCTGCAAGCTGATCTCGAAAAGCTGCTAGCCGAGTACCGGGAACTGGACCAGGCGCCCCCCGTGGACAGCTTGGCCGACGGGTTGCGGCGGCTCTCGGCCCAGACGGCCCGATTGCCTCATTTCCTGGACGAAGTCGCCGACGAACTGCGACGCTGGGAAGAGGGGCTCACCGGTACGGAAGAGGAAGTTCGCCGCGAGAAGGCCAGTCTCGAGGCGCTCCGGACCCAGCTCGAGGAACTCCGACACGACCAAGAGCGCCTGCAGCAGCGGATCGACCGCCAGGCCGCCCAACTGGCCCCGGCCCGGAGCGCTGAGGACTGGGAACTCCTGCAGAAACAGTGCCGCGACGAGATCGCCCTGGTCTCGCAGCTCTTCGTCATTCAGACCCAGGCCCGGGTCTTCCTGGTACGGCTGCGTCCCTTCCCGTTCCAGGAAGAACAGGCGATCGACATCGCCCTGGCCAACCGGCTCGACCTGATGAATGAAAAGGCCCGCGTGGTCGACGCCTGGCGGCAGATCCGCGTCGCCGCCGACGCGCTGGAGCCCGGCCTCAACGTTGTGGTCGGCGCCAACCTCAGCACCGATGCCCTGGCCCAGGGGCCGCTCGACTTTACTTCCAAGGCGAACAGTTATTCCGTCGGCCTGCAGTTCGACGGCCCCCTGAATCGCTTCGCGGAACGCAACCGCTACCGTGGCGTTCTGGTAAACTATCAAAGGCAGCGCCGGCAGTGGCTCGCCAGCAGCGACGCCATCTCGCTCAGCGTGCGGCGGGGCCTCAGACAACTGGAGACCGAGCGGCTGAACTTCAGCATCGCCCGCCAGAGCCTGATCGCCGCCGCCCGCCAGGTCGACGCCGCCCGCGAACGACTGCTCCTGGCCGGGGGCAACGAATCCACCGGTACGCTGGACATCCTGAATGCCTTGAACTCGCTGCTGCAAGCCAAGAACACCCTGATCGGTAGTTGGGTCAGCTACGAAACCCTGCGTTTGCAGCTTTTGTTTGAATTGGAGCTCCTCGAACTCGACGACCGGGGCCTTTACGATGACGCCGCAATTTTCAGCCGCGCCGAACCTCCCCTCCCCGCTCCCCAGCCCTGAGCCGCCGGGGCCCGCGACCCTCCCCGGTTCGCCAGGAACCGACGCCACTGGCCTCTTCACCTCGAAGGCCCTGGCGGGGCTCGACGCCCTCGACCGCCCCACCGGACCGCGGCCCATGCGTGCGCGCCGCTGGCCGACGCTCTTGCTCGTGTTCCTGGTCCTCGGCGGCGGCGGCGTGGGCCTGGGTTGGCGGCAAGGCTGGTTCCAGCCCCTGCCGCCTGTCGAACTCACGGCCGTGGTCGCGCGCGGCCCCTTCAGCGTCGTCATCTCCGAACGGGGCGAACTCGAAAGCAGCCTCACCTACGACTGCCGCTGCGAAGTCGAGGGACGCGAGATCAAGGTCGTCGAGATCGTGCCCGAGGGCCATTCGGTCAAGAAGGGTGACGTCGTCGTCCGGTTCGACACGGAGCAACTGACTCGGACCTATGCCGACCAGGAGATCAAGGTGCGGCAGGCCGAGGGGCGCGCTCGCGCCGCAAAGGAAGAACTCGAAGTCACGCGCAACAAGGCCGACAGCGACATCGCCAACGCCGAACTCACTCTCGACCTTGCCGTCCTCGACCGCAACATGTACATCCATGGCGAATACCAGGTTGAACTCAAGGACCGCAAGCAGTTGATCGCCCTGGCCCAAAAGGAACTCGAAGAGACGCAGCTCAAGCTCGATCACTTCCGCACCTTCGTCAAGAAGGGGTTCGGCACGCCCGACCAACTGCGGCAGCGCGAAGCGGAACTCGAGCAACGCCGCCATGCCCTGGCCCGGGACCAGGACAAGCTCATGGTGCTCGAGAAGTTCACCTACGAACGCAAGACCCGCGAACTGAAGGCCAAGGCCGAGGACGCGGAGCGGAATCTCGAACGGACCAAGAGTTCAAGTCGAGCCAACATCGCCAAGGCCCAAAGCGACCTGGAGGCTGCCGAAGTCACCGTCCGCCTGGAAACCAGTGTGCTCGAGCGGCTGCAGAAGCAACTCGACAACTGCGTCATCAAGGCGCCCCAGGATGGCATTGTTGTCTACTCGAAGGAGCGCTACTGGGACGCCGCCGGCCGCATCCAGCCCGGGGCCATGGTCTACTATCGCCAACATATCTTCAGCTTGCCCGATCTGTCGCGGATGCAGGTGAAGGCCAAGATTCACGAGACGCTGGTCAAGAAGGTCAAGCCGGGCAACCGTGTCGAGGTGGTACTCGATGCCTTCCCCACGCGGACCTTGTCCGGCACGGTGAAGACGGTGGCGACGCTGGCCGACTCGCAGTTCGCCTGGGATGAACGCAGCGTCAAGGAGTACGTGACGATGGTCACGATCAACGACCTGCCGCCCGACCTGGAACTGAAGCCGGGCATGACGGCCCTGGTGCGGATCGCCGCCCTTCACTTTCCCGAGGCTTGCTACGTGCCGCTCCAGGCGGTCGCTCATCGCGGTCCGCAGGCGTTCGTTTTCCGCCGCACGCCCCAGGGGCCAGTCCAGACCGAAGTCGTGGTCGGCGAGGCCAACGACCGCTTCGTGATCATTCAGGAAGGAGTGAGCGAAGGGGATGTGGTCATGCTCGGGGCCCGGCAGTTGCTCACCGGCAGCGGCCCCGCCGAGGCCCCCACGTCGCCGACGGCGAGTTCACCCAGCCCAGAGGCGCCCCCCGTGGTCGCCGGCGCACCCGGCCCAGGCGGCTGACAGGGGCCACAACCGGGGATGTAAACGTCAGTTCATTAAGGTAGACTACGGAGTCTGATTGGGCAGCCGAATAGCGGCTGGAGAGCGGGTGTGGGGAATGTCAACTGCGGCTCCGAGCCCGAAACGGACGCCGGGAAGCGTGGCATGGTCCAGAAACACAATGAAAACGGCAGGTTGCCAGCGCCCAAGAGCCAAAGACCCCCTCGTGGCGACCCTCTGGCGAGTCGTGGCGGCAGCGCCCAGAAGCGTAGAGACCCGTGGCCAACCGTGGAAACCCCTTCGACAGGCCCTGGAACCCCTGTCGGCAGGCCGTGGAGACCCCGTAGACCCCCTCTGGCGATGCCTGGGGATGTCGCCGTGTCGGCCAGAAGGCCAGGACGCACCCGCGACGGGGTACGCCCCGACATGTCGTCGGGGCACCCGGCGGGGGCATTGGGCTTTCGGGAGTCTAAATTTGGAAGTGGACAGGGCCGGGGTTGAACCGGCGACCTAAGGATTTTCAGGACCAGCCCCACCGTTTTCGCATACCCCTTGCTTTCAGGCGTCTCCGCTCAAAACACCTGTTTCACCAACGCTTTACGACGACATCCGCTTTCGGGACTTTCCCGGCTTTTCGGGCGATGGGCGAGCGAACGAGGGGTTTTCTTGTGAATTCACAAACCGCCCTTCGCAGTTGTGGTTTGAGCCATCGCCGGTCGAGCGGGTGCCGACCCAACGGAGGAGACCCGATGAACCTGACAGTCCAACCTTCACGGCTACGAATGCCATCCTCAGCATCAGTTCGCGGCTGCATCCGACGCCCAGCATCGACCTCGATGGTTGCGTTGGCTCCTTCGCAGGCTTCCAATTCCTGACGAATAGATGGCCTCAGTAGGCAGAGGTCATTTCCTTCCCCGCTGACAACGAGAAGGGTGGGGAAGACTTCCCACCATGTGTCTGGTTCATCGGACTGGAATCGTGGCCTCGAAAGGTGGAAACTCCACTCGGATAATTCCTGATTTCGGCGGCAGGATACAATCAGCCAACTCGCTGCACCCGGCGGCTCGAAGACGTTTTTTCATACGCGAGATCGCCTGACGAATCGCATCCGTGGTCATCCCATCGTTGCAAAGAACCATGCAGACTTGATCATAGTGTATGCTCCGGTGTTTCATCAAATACTTCAGTATCTGAAAGCTATCATTGTCGCCGATCAAGCCTGTCTTTCCTCGCCATCGAAGCGTGAAATCTTTCTCGTTCACAACGGGAAACTCATCATAGGGAATGAAGAGCGCGATCCGCGAGAAAAGCAGGTACTCGATCTCCTGTTCTTCACTACACCATTCCTTGACGCGGGCATCCTGAACGTACTTGGGCCACTCTTGCTGCCCCATGCCATCGTAGAGCATCAGATAACCCCTCTCGCCCCACCGGCAGAGCGCCCTCCAGAGTTTCATCTCCCACTCCTGCTCGTCGAGCCGCCACTCGCCCTCACCGGCAAGGACGAATGTGCAGTCCAGAGACGTGAGTTTCCCCCGCAACGGTTCGAGGCCCGTCCGTTCGTCCATGTTATCAAGGCAGTCTTCCCGGTGGCCCCGGAGGGACGCCCGCTGCTTCCCGTCGTCCCGTAACCCAGGCGAGAAGTCGCGCGGGGCATTGGCCCGGACTACCGCCCCCATGTACCGTCTCATCAGGTCGAGGATTTCCACGATCCGCTGCTCTGGATTCTGCCTGTTCCTGTCGCGCTCGACCGCGAGTTGCATCTCGGTCACTTCGCGGTGTAACTCCTCAAGATCGATGACCACCCTGCGCTCTGACATCGATTGCTCCCACCGATAGAGTTCCAGATCAAAAGCGACAACCAATTATAGAAGCGGGCCAGACGCCAACCAAAACGAGATGAGACGAATGCGGTGGCGACATCAGACACACCACGTTTGTGGACGGCCAAAGAAGTGGCAAGACTTTCGGGATGTCACGATGTCGTCACGGGGCTATCCGGTACGTCTGTTACAACGGTTCCAGTGAATCGACGGAGGGCGGGTCGGAGGTTTGCTTTTCTGTTGCCCAAAGAGAGGAACATGCCACATGGTGCGATTGGAAGAAACCACACTGATTGGGGATGAGGCGAGTCCTCAAGAAATCGCATCGAACTTGCACCTCCTCGACCTGAACGCCTCGGTCGCGGACCAAGGCCGTTACATCGCTCGCCGGGTCAAGATGCACGCGGCCCTCGTGTCCGCCCAGCACCCCGGCGTCTCCGTCTACCGAGGCTGGGGTCAGGTGCCGCGTGGCTTGCGGACGAGGGGCCAGTGGGACGACCACAACCGGCGTGTACTTTCAGCCGCAAACCCGGAAGGCATCTTGGTCTGGCCCGAAACGGTGAAGGTACGAGACGAGGCGGGTGCGCCGACCGGCTACGCCGACGTGCGTTGTCGGACGGCCCGGCTGTACCGCGAGGGGCAGAGCAAGCCCTTCGTGCCGACCACCTTAGAAGTCGCCCACCGGCAGTTCTACGACACGTTCGTTCGCCCTTGCAGCCGGGAGCGGTATGGCTACTGGTCGGAGTCCAAGGGCCACTGGACGTGCGTTTGGGACGCGCTCAGGAAACAGCACGTTCGGTCGCACGTCAACGGCACGTCGGTGTACGGCGTGTACGGCGGCACCCACACCCGGTTCGCCGCCATCGACCTCGACCTGCATCACGGCGACCGGGACGTGTTCCTCGACCAGCTTCGCATCCTGCTCGCCGAGTTCTGTGGTCGGGAGGGCTGGCACATCCAAGTCGCCGACCGGAACGCTGGTGGCGTCCACTTGTTGAAGGTCGTTCCTGAGACGAAGCTGGACGACCTGCGAGCCTCCCTGCGTGCGACACTACAACTTTTGGATTCGCAGCATCCTCAACAGGCCGAGCGTGCGCGAGCGTCAGGTATGAAGCCGCTCTCCGAAGTTGAGGTCTACCCCAGCCCGACGCAGGTGTTCCGCCTGCCGCTGTGCAGGGGCCGAACGATGCTGCTCGACCGCCCGCTCGCGCTGGTCGAGAACGCCCGTGCCCGGTACGGCGTCGTGCAGGACGTGGCTGGCTACATCCGCTGGCTGGCGACGACGCTGAACGCCCGTTGTCCGCTGACCACGACTGAACTTAGCCCGGATCACGCGCCCGTGTCGCTCTGATGGACCACACACTACCAACCAAGGGAAGGAGACCTGAGATGAACGAGCAAACAACCACGATTGAGGACATCGCCGGAAAGATCAACTTCCGAGGCGAATACGTCCTGCTGGCAGCATCTGAGGGAAACGGCCAGACCGTCTATGGGGGCTGTGATCTCGCAGTCCAGACCACCCGCCTCGTCGCCAACTGCATCTGCGAAGACCAACTGCGACGTGATGGTGAATGTCTCTTGGACGAAGCTCCTCCAGACGGGTCCGAAGTACCCGAGATGGAGGCGATCATCGAGAGGATGCGGAGCGTGGACGGGGAAACGTTCATCCTGTGTTACCACACGGAGGAAGACGGTCGCTGGCGTATGGCTTGGTCGCATGATCTGACCGCAACTAAGGCGTACCGGGAGATGATCGAGTACGTCAAGGCCGGGTGCCCGTAGAGGAGTACCACGGACTGGAGCGGGGCGGTTTCCAACCGCCCCCACTCACCACGGATGGAGAACGCCTATGACCGCATCGGTCACGAACAGGTACATGCCCGCTGAGGATGTCATCGTCTACGTCACGGAGCGCCTACGGACCTCTGCTTCGCGCTTGATGCTGCCGGTTCCCGATGATCGCGGGCGATCCACGGCGGACGGTGAACGGCCCGCCGTGGATGTTGGTGAGGCCCGCTCACGAAAAAAGCGTCTCGGCCAGTCCTTGGTGGACTTCTGGACTGGGACCGACTGCCCGCCCGACTCGCTCAACAAGTACATCCTGTTGACGGCCCGGATGCTCCGGTTTGAGGTCTCGGAGGCTGAGGCAGTCGGCGTGCTGCAAAATTACATGGCCGAACACCCCGACCTCTCGTTCAGCGACCGCCTGTCGTCAGGCCAGCACGCCGAGGTTTCGCGGGTGATCCGCAGCACGGTGCGGGCGGTCTTCGCCGACAACGGCGGGCAGGCCGACCCCGAGACCAGCACGAGAATACTTGACAAGGCCCATGCCTTCTTCCGGCGCATCGGGTTCAAGCTTAGCGACCGGACGACATGGAACCGCCTGAACATGACGACGGGGCAACTTGGTCCTGACTTCGGTTGGTCCGAGGAGGAGATGGAGCTTATCAGGCGGAACCTCGTCCCGGTCCTCAAGGCCGACCTCCCCCTCGCCGCGTCAGCGACGAGGCACTTCCTGCGCTACGTCCACGGACAGCAGGGGACGGAGATTAGCAGGGACAACATCCCCTACATCCTCAAGGACTATCAACTGAAAATCAGGAAGTCCAAGAAGAAGTCCGCCTTCCTGAAACAACTAATAGGACTCGACTGGTTGGTTATCAGCAAACACCACCAGTGGTTCGCACGAGGCAGCGGTCGTCAGGGTAGGGCGCGACAGTACGAGATCGGCCCGGCCTTGGTCTACAAGTTCGACACCCCACGGCAGGCCAGTAATAACCCGGAGGGTAATAACAACAGTCGTGAGGACTGACCTTGGCCATCTTCCTTCTACAACCACCACCCCCACCGTATCTACTTCTTTTACGTTCCCTTTTTGACCGTGGCCGGGATGCCACGGCATGAACATGGAGGTTCCGATGTCCACCTTCCGACACCCTCTCGTTACCGACCTGTCCACCGGCATTCGGATCGCCATTCCTTCCCCTTTAGTCGAGAATGATGGCGAACCCGACTGGCTTCGGGAGTTGACCCACGAGTACCGTGCCCAATTCCATCCACCTGTCACCATCACACGGCAGGGGTGCGCGTTTCACCTTGCCTTCGGAAGCTCGTTCGAGAAGCGGTTCAGCTTGGTGGACTACTGCGGACTCATTCGTAGGACCGCAGATTACCTGATGCTGAAATGGTTTCCGCCAAGGGAAGTGATCGACGACGAACTCTTCGATTGCGGGCCGGACGGATTCGAGGAAGAGGAATGGCTTTGTGGTGATCGTGGTGAAATCAGGCGAACTGCCGTGGCGTTGAATACGCTCGTGCATGACCGCTGGCAACGCCTCCGCGACGAGGCGGACCCCACGGCCATCGCCGCCCAGCGGAAGGTCTTCTCGGCGGCGTGCGGCTACGGCCAGCCTGAACTCGTCATGTCCCCGGAGTTCTACAAGCACAAGTACATCGTCAAGGACGTGCTTGCGTACCGGGCGGCGGCGGCAGCGGCGGGGATCACTGGTCGTGATGCGACCAATGAGGATGGCATCGCCTTTGCACTCGAATGGATGGCGAAGTGGAAGGCGATCTTCGCACCGACCGGGGAGACTTACCCCATCCTGAACAAAACCTTGATGAACTTGCCGCCCGGCATTCCGGCTCAAGTGCTGCTCGACCTGAACAAGTTCATGCTGCCCCGCCCGATCACGAGCCGACTCGAACTCTTGACCGTCATCCGCGCCCACAAGACCGGCCAGCGGAACATCCGGGCATTCTCGTTTGCGACCGAGGCCCAGATCGCTGAGGCCATGCGCCGGGTTTCTAACCACCTTCACGAAGACCTCTCGCCGCGCCGATGGCGTGACGTGAACAAGGCCGTCCTGTTCTTGGGCGATTACCCCGACTCGCACCACGGCAACGTGGTCGGTCTGGCCGAACGGTCCATCCGCTGGCACCGGGATCACCAAGACGAACTGGCCGAGCGGGTCGTCGTGGAGTTCGGCAACGCCAAGGAGGTCGCCATGCCGCCGATACCGCTGCCCGCTCTGGAGGGCGTGCGGTTCCTTGCCACGGTAGGCGAAGTGGTTCAAGAAGGTGCCGACATGGAACACTGCATCGCCAAGTACGCCACGAAAGCGGTCAGCGGTCACTCATTCCTCTTTCACGTCGAGTACCAAGGCGAGCGGGCGTCGGTGGAGGTCGATTGGTATGGGCACGTCGTTCAGGCGTGTGGTCCGAAGAACGAGGACAACGTGGCGACGGAGTGGGGTCGAAAGGCATTGGAGAAGTGGGGTCGCGGCCTCAAGAAAGCCGCCCCCACCTCAACCGCTGGGACGAACAAGTTCGACCTGCCTTGACTCGCCCAGCGTGGGGTTGAATCCCGGCTGAGGCAGTGGTTGTGTTCGCCGCCTCAGCCACCACGGTCGGGCGACTCCGCGAGGCGGGCCAACAGGGGGCAGAGGCACAGCAGCGTCTCCCGGTCGGCGCTCTGGAGGACAGCATCGAAGAGCCGCTTCGCCTGCTCGCGGAGGACGGCCAGCGTGTCGGGCGAGGCGGTCGGCGGCAACAACTCCTGCGCCGTCGTGCCCAAACCTTTCGCAAACCGGTCCCCGAGGTCGATGCCGGGCGCGGCCCCGCCGTTCTCCAGTCGCCCGATATAGGTCGGCGTGACGTGGGCCTGCCGCGCCAGTTCCGCCTGAGTCATCCCGCGTGATCGGCGCAACTCTCGCAACTTCGACGCGAAAAGTTCGACGATGGGATCGTGACTGATCCGTTGTTTTTTTCTCGCCATGTCAGCACCTCGGACCATCTTCGTCCGAGCAGGGCCGCCGACATATCGCACAATGGTGCGTTTAATCTCCTACTTTTGTATGATTAGCCATGTAGACCTCGTTGGACTCGGCAGGGTTGCGGACCTTTGGCTTAGCGGACACCAACTGCCGCGAGGGCGTGACCGGGGATGGCCCGGTCGCGTGTGCCTGCCTCGTCGGGCCTGCGTCTCCGAGGCGTGGTCGGAGGAGGCCGAGAGGAACAACATCCAGTGAAAGAAAGGCTCGGTATGGCGCAGAACTGGTTCGTCATCCGTGGGAACAACGAGCAGGGGCCGCTGACGGCTCAGCGGTTGAAGGAGATGGCCGCGAACGGCCAGCTACGGCCCACCGACAAGGTGCGCCGTGAGGACATGGAGAGGCCGAAGCAGGCGAGCGAAGTCAAGGGGCTGTTTCCCCCGCCGACCGAGGCGGCACCGCCTCCCGACACGTCGAACTCGGCAGAGGCATCTTCCGCAACGGGGACGCCGCTCTGGGAGAACGTCACCCTGATCGCCGCCTCGGTGGTGTTCTGCTTCCCGGTCGGGCTTCTGCTCGTTTGGCGGCACCCGAATTGGAGCAGGCCGGTCAAGTGGGCGTGGACCGGGGCGGTGGGCCTGATCTTCGTCGCCCTCTTTGCGATGGGACTGGTAATCAGGCTCGCGGATCGAAACGCCCTCACCCAAGCGGACGCGCAATGGTTGTCCGGGGACAAGGCCGGGGCGGTGGCGAAGTACCGGCCCATGCTCGACCGGCTGGGACGCACGGAGACGGCCTTGGCCTACGGTCGGTGCATCGACTTCGAGTTCGAGACCGGCAACGGCGAGGCGGCGAGGAAGCTACTGTCCGAGGCCAACCAGAAAGGAGTCGTTCCCGACGTGAACCATCCCGAGGCGAAGGCGTTGGTGGCGGCTTTGGCGCAACAGCCGGTTCGACCTTCTGGGGGGAGCGACAAGAAGGACGACTCGGGCGACACGCTCACCGCCGACTACTGGCCGCACAAGCCGGGTACGAGGCAGCAGACGGTCGGCGTCTTGCAGTTCGGGAAGGCGTCGGCCCAGTTCCGCAAGGAGTACAGCTACGAGCCGGGCGGCACGCTCATGGTGCGCTGGATGGAGAACTTTATCCCGCAGGGCCAAGAACTGTCGTTGCCCAAACCCGTGCGGATGCAGTACCGACTGCAAGGCGGGCATTTCGAGATCGGCGAGGACAACGAGGTGGCGAAGCAGATCGTGTGGCGTCCCTTCGTCAAGATCGGTGCCAAGGCGGGGGACAGTTGGGAGCGGGAGATCATGCCCGGCCTCAAGGAGACGTACACGCTAACCAAGTTCGGCGACCCGAAATGGGGGCCGAAGGAGGTCGATTGGCGCGGCACCGGGACGAAGGAAACGGTCTACGCGGCCCACATCGAGGTCCGCACGACGACCGACATCGGCGGCGGCAGCGTGCCGCCCAACGTCGAGGAGATCGAACTGGGTAGAGGGATCGGCCCAGTCAGCCGCAGGTCGTTCCGCGAAGAGAACGGCAAGAGGGAGATGAACTGGAGGGAAACTCTTAGGTTCCCTGTGAGGAAGTAACCACTTGAACTCAACCACGGGGAGCCGGACGCCGACCAAGACTGTCGGTATCCGGCTCCCGCCCATGTCGGCCTCGCGGCATCAGACCATCTTGGCGGTCCTGCTACTCACCATCCACTTCCGCTCCACATAGTCGTAGTTGCCCCCGTTGCGGAAGAGCAGGACGCTCACATGGGCGGGAACGTGCTTCAACGCCTCGGGCTGGTCGTCGATGAAGAAGGCGATGCCCCGCTCGGCGACGACCTGCGCCTTCGCCTCGAACGAGTTGACCAGCACGACCTCGGTGAACCGGATGCCGTGTCTGTTCAGGTCGGCCACCGCCTTGTCCCGGTCGTCGCGGAACGTGACGACGACCACATCCCCCGGCCAGCAGTGCGTCAACACGTTGAAGAACGGCGACTCGTCGCAGCACCCGTCGAGGTCGATGCCCAGCGTCGGCGGCGGTTGGTGGACCACGTTGCGGAGGGCGTCCGCCGCCGCGTAGATTGCTTGTTTCAGACTCATCTTGTTCGCTCCAAAGGAAAGACAGACTCAACGTGCCAGTGTCCGCCACGCGGCAGTGTGGCGGCATCAGCGAGCGACCCCGCTCAAGCAGACCAGAACGTACCGGACACCGACTGCTTTGGATGGTGCCGGGT
>CALLZJ010000378.1 GCA_937858435.1 uncultured bacterium | reverse complement strand
TGAAGCGCTCCTTCTTGTGGGAGTTCCGGGACCTTCTCGTCCGGTCGGCGCTGCGGCGGTTCGGCCAACTGCTCGGGCAATTCCTCCGGACCGCCTGGCCCCATGGGAATGATGGGCCTCAAAATGCCCGCCGGCGGCAGCCCAAGGCGCTCGACTTCGATGCGGACCAGGTCGATGGGCTTGTTCAGAATCGTGGCCTGGGGAAAGGCTGGCTGAGGCAAGGGGCGAGGCTGCCGCTCGATCGTGGTCTGACCGGGTGGCAGCGGGCCTCCCCAGGAAGCGGGCGTGGGCGGCAGCACCTGGCCGGTGGGGCGCACGAACTCGGGCCAGTCGCAGGGGGGCACCGGGGGCTCCTCGGCCTGGATCGCTGCCATGAGACTCAGGCAGCCGAGCATGCCCCAAAGGCTGCTAGCCCACCGCCCGCTGCGTTTTCGTGCTCTAAGGGCCATGCGATCTTCCTTGATCTTCGCAACGCACTGCCGAGCCTGGCTCCGCGTGCCCGAACTACTTACGCTGCACAGGTCCGAGGAGCGACGGTTCCTTCTTCGGCTCCATGTCCCGAGCGATGGGGAAGCCACTCAACCGCCGGAACAGCTCCCAGCCGAGAGTGACGGGTTTCTCCATCAGCACCCAGCCATTGGCGCGCACTCCTTGGCGCAAGTAGGCATGGTCCGGCCAAGGAATGTCGCCCGGCATGTGTTTGTCCGACTCCACGAGGATGCGGAACTGGCCCTTATCATTCGTCGTCGGATCGATCAGGTAAACCCGCCCAGCAAAGGTGCCGACCGCCACCGAGGGCCAGCCCACGAGTTGAACGGCCGGCCAGCCCTCAAACTGAATGCGGACGCGATCGCCGACCCGCACCAGTGGCTGGTCATTACCGTCAATGTTGATCTCGACCACGATGCCAGGATAAATCGAAGCTGGCTCGGGCCAGTGGTTTTGGATGGAGAGAAACAGTTGCTCAGCGATGGCATGGCTCGGTGTCGCCCATCCTGCGAGCAAGGAGAAGACACCGGTCATTGGCACGATGGCGTCGACCGGGGACTTGATTTCCTTAACGTCGGGAACGAGGACGGCCAGCCGCTCTCCAGGTCGGACCAGCACGCCACCCTGCTCGGCGTTGGCCAGCAACCGGAAGATGGTGCCGTCGACGGGAGCATTGATTTCCTGGGCTCGTTGCCGCGACAGCCGTGCCTGGGCCTGCACGAGATTCTGGCGAATCGCGGCCAAGTCTCCCCGGGCCGTTTCCAGAATGGCCCGCTCACTGGCAACGGCCGCCTTGGTATCTTCCTCGGTGCGCTTCTCAACTTCCTTGGTCGCCACCAGGATCTGCTGCATCGCAGCCAAGGACTCTTTTCGAGCATCGATCATGGCCTCCGCCGACTTGAACTGAAACTCGGCCCGGCGCAGGTCGATCTCCGAGGCCAGTGTACCCACTTTGCTCTCAAAGAGCTGCTTCTGAACGTCATGTTCGAATTGGGCCACCTTCAGCCGCTCCTGGGCTTCCGTCAACATGGCTTGCGACTCGGCCACGCGGTTGATTGCCGCTAGGGTGTTGGCTCGGGCGGTAGCAATCTGTGCAATGGTGGAGAGTTCCACGGCCTGAAGCCGCAGAGTGATCTCACCGATTCGGCCCTCGGCGGCCGCCAGACGTTGCTGAACGGCTATGACCTCTTCTTCGAGCCGCATGATGAGGTTCGGGTCATTGTCGACCAATTCGACGATCCGTTGGCCGGCCTTGACGCGGTCGCCTTCCACGACGAACCATTGACGGATGCGTCCCTCGATGGGGGCCACGATGTACTGCGGTCGGAGGACCGGATTGAAGGCGATCGCCCGGCCGGTCCCATGAATGAACTGGGTCCAGGGCATGAGCATCAGAGCGAAGGGCATGATGAACAAGCCGAGGATGATGAGGCGCGCAAGCAGAGTGGTCCGCTTGCGGCGCCGGGTCATTTCCAGCGACCGGAGCGGCAACTGGCGTGCCATCGTGCTGTGTTCAAGAGTGGCGCCGGTCATGCGACTGCCCTCCCGATTGCCCGTTGCCTGGAGCCTGATCGCGGCCCCCACGACGATGCTTCGTGACTTCGACTTGCCGATCGCACAGACGAGCCACCTCATGGCTGTGGGTGACGACCAGCAAGGTCCAGGGGGCATCTCGCCGCAAGATGGCAGGCAAGACTTCGTCGCGGAGTTCGCGGTCCATGTCGTCAAGCACTTCGTCCAGGATGAGCAGACGCGGGTGGCCGACGATAGCACGGGCCAACATGAGCCGCTGAGCCTGTCCGAGCGACAAGGGTACGCCGCCCGTCCATAGTTGCGTTCCCAGCCCGTCGGGCAGGTCAAGAACGTCCGCCAGGAGACCCACCTCGTAGAGGGCGCGGCGTACTTCCTCCAGATCGACGTCGGCGCGGGCCATGCGAACGTTCTCGAGGATGCTTCCCTCGAAAATCTCAATGTTCTTGACCGTGCCAACCTGTAACCGCAACGATTCCAGCGCGCAATCGCGCACGTCCACGCCGTTGAACTCGACGAAACCTTGCAACGGTGTGCGTAGCCCCACGATGAGGTCGATCAGGGTACTCTTGCCAGCGCCGTTGGGGCCGAGGATCGCGACCCGCTCGCCCGGGGCCACATTCAGGCTAAAGCCATTGAGCACGGGCCGCTGCGACCCATCATACATGAACGAGACATTTTGAATGCTAACCGCCGCTGGGCCCGAACGAGCCGGGACCAATGTGCCCGTGCTCCGTTCGAGGGGCAGACTGAACATGTGGCCCAGTTTGTCGACCGCGGCGAGCAGGTCGTAGAAGGCCTCGAGTTGCTTGCCGAACTTCGAGAAGGAACTCACGACCAGGGTGACGATGATCTCGGCGGCTACGAGTTGGCCGAGCGACAATTGCTGATTGATGACCAGCCAGCCGCCCAACCCGAGCAGAAGGACGCTGGCGATGAGCTGGAGCATCAGCCCACCGGTGAACTGACGCATGACAATGCGAAAGTGGGCTCGGCGGGCCTGCAACCAGTTCTGGGCGACGGCGTCGGCCCGCTGCAAAGCCAGATCGGCACCGCCAGCCAGCTTGAAGGCCAGCGGGTGCCGAGCCATCTCCTCGATCCAACTGGCGACCGCGTATTTGGCTCGGGACTGAGCGATCGCCGACTGCACGGCGCCGCGCCCCAGCCCGAAGAGAATGAAGAGGAGTACGCCCACGAGCAAGATGTCGAACGCCAACAGCAGATGGTGATACCAGGCCAGGAGCAATAGGCCGGCGGTCGCCTGCAACACGAGCGACACGCCGTCGATGAGCAGGGTGGCAGCCGACTTCTGCACAGTCAGCACATCGAAGAAGCGGTTAACCAGTTCGGGGCCGTGCTGGCGGTCGAAGGCTGTCGCCCGGACGCGTGGCAGCCGCCAGGCCAGGTCGGCGACCACGCGGGCAAACAGCCGCTGTTGCAGCCCCTCGACCACGAAGTGCTTGGCGAGGCGGATCATGGCGGCGGCGAACAGGCAGATGGCCAGCACGATGCAGAGCACGATGAGCGGCTGCAGCATGATGCCGAAGGCGACGTTATTGACGAGGGCCGCGGCAGTGATGGGCGTGGCGAGGCTAAGGACGCCGATGCCCAATGCGTAAATGACGACGATGAAAATATCGCGCCACTCCGGCCGCAAGAGACCCAAGAGCCGGCGCAAGGGCGGCGGGCCATGATGGTGCTCGTGAAGCGCACCGTCATGGTGAGAGTGCTCGTCGCCTTGGATCAAGAACGACGGAGCGGCATGGTGGCCCGGGTGCGCGGCGGAAGTCACGGCCAAGGCCTCCGGCTTGACGCTCGACAGGACAGGTTTGGAAGGTTCCCCTAGAAGGTTACGGTGCAGCTACGAGAAGTCAATCCGCGTCGCTGTCCTCCGCTGCCACTTGGCAGTAGCCCATAACCTGAGACCGCAACCCCGATCAAAACGCAACAGCAGCCGAGACCGCGGCCGGCTTTACGCCGCCGGCTCGGCCGCGACTGCTGTCGTCAAGCGTCAGGCGCCTAAAGGTGACTTAAGGGGCCGTTGGCGCTACGCCGCCACTCTGACTGAAGGCGGCCGCGGCAGCAGCTTGCTGCTGGGCCAGTTCACGCGGCAGCGGGAAGTCGGGCGCTGGCGCGATGTAGGTCGGCTTCTGTTTCAAGTAGTACGCCGAGGGCAGCGTCATGCCACCGATGTGAGTCTGGCAACCGACCAGGCCCAGTGCCACCAGGCCGCTCAACCCTGCCAGCCACCGGCTCATCGCCTTGCGCGTCATGCCTGTCTCCCACCCTGAGGGGCCCTGGCGCGGCGTGCGGGACCGTGCTCGGCCGGCTTCCTTGCCAGCGCGACCCAAAGGTCGCTGAGCACTCGGTCAAAGGGCGTCCTTTGCCCTCTTTGCCGCATGCCGGGCTACCATGTCGATGCGCCGAGCGCGGCGGCATGGAGCCTTGCCTGTTCCGTATCGGCGCGCCGGTCAAGGCGACTTCAGCGATTTTGTCGGTCGGGGTGAGAGAAGGGACTAGGGCGCTGGCCAACTGCCTGCTATAGTTGGAGTCCAGTTCGCGGTGGGCCTTCAGCAGGCCCAGTTCGCGACGAAGCCCATGGAAGGTTGCGAGGAGTCTGGACCGTGATCACGTCGATGTTCGCCCCCCGGCTTGCGCCACCGCCTACGCTTCCCCGCTTGCCACTTGTTATGGAATGGACCGCGCAGGCAGGGCCGCGCAGTTTACCGCGTCGCCGCGTCCGACCTCATCGGCCTCTGCCGCCCCGGCTCACCACTGAGCCTGGGGCCGGCGCACGCTTTGCCTCTTTGCCTGTTCGCTCTGAGGCCGAGGGTTTCGATTTCTCCCAGGTCATGGCCCGCCTATGCCAGGACATCACCCGCCGCGTCGCCCCACTCCAACATCTAGACCTGACCCGCGTGCTCTTTACCATTACCCAGGCACGCAGTCACCGTCGCCATGGTCTCCAGGCCAAGGTCACGCCCCTACGCTTTCGGCACGGCCATCTCACTGAAGTCCGGCGCGGCCGACTCTTCCAGGTGCAGCGCTACGTGGTCGACGGGCTGGACATGCTCTACCTGGTGACCTTCTGCCTGCCGCGGTTCTTGAATCAGACCTTCGAAGAAAAGCTCGTTACCATCTTCCACGAGTTGTACCACATCTCTCCGGCCTGCAATGGCGATCTGCGCCGTCATCAGGGACGCTATTGCCTGCACACCAGCAGCCAAAAATGCTACGACCGCCAGATGCACGAACTGGCCAGCGAGTACCTGAAGGTACGCCCCGCGCCGGAGTTGATCGGTTTCCTACGCCTTAACTTCGAACAACTCCATTCGTGCCATGGGCCAGTCCAGGGCGTGGCCGTGCCCATGCCCAAGCTCGTGCTGGTGGAGTAAACGCGGCACCGGTTCCGAGGCAGAAGCGCTACTGCCGGAAGAGCCGGTCCAGGCAGGCACGCACGGCGGTCCAGTCGATCTCAACCACGCAGTCGACGTTGGGTGCGGCTCGGCGGGACCGCCGTTCGATCACCATCATCCCGCGAGTCAACTGCCCCAGCGTTTCGACGTCGACGGCCAGCGAGCGGGTCTTCGCCAGCCCAGGCTCGGCGGCGATGGCCACGGTCACCAGGCCGGAGAGTTGCAGCCCCTCCACGCCACATCCGTCCGACATGGCACGCAGCCCCGTGGGCAGGAGTTTTCGCAGGGCCACATGAATGGCGGAGTTGCCAGCCAGGTACTGCTCCAGGTCCGAAGGCGCGAAGACCGCCAGCGAACTCACGTCCAGCGGCAGCAGCGTGAGCGGCACACCGCTCCGGAGCACCTGACGGGCCGACGTGGGATCGACATAGAAATTGAACTCAGCCACGGGGCCGGCGTTGCCAGGCTGTTGCAACGCTCCTCCGGCGACGATCAGGCTCTTGAGCAACCGCGCCAGGTCCGGATGGCGATCACCGGCGACGGCGAGCGGCGTGAGCGGTCCAGTGGTAATGACCGTGACTTCACCTTTGTGCAACTGCACCTCGTCCGAGATGACCTTATCGCCGGGATGGAGGTTGTGCAGGCCGCGGCTTGAAGGAAGGATGCTGTTGAAGGCATTGCCCATCCAGGGAGGGGCCGGCTCGGGACAGGGCGGCGTGGCCAGGGCGGCCCCGAGGCGCGGCAGCCGCGGCGGATCGAACATCTCGACCAGTTGATGCAGTTGATGCGTGGCCACTTCCGCAGGCAGGCCGCCCGCGGCCGCCACGACGGCCAGCACCTCGAGTTGGGGCGCCCGCAGCGCCGCCGCCAGGGTGAACGCTCCGTCGATGCCGGGATCGAGGACCAGGATCACTTTCCGTGTCATGGGCGCTCCTTCACACACCGAAGCTGCGTAGCCGTTGCACTAGCTCGTTCACCCGGCCGCTGGCGATGGCATCGCCAGCCAACTCCGCGCCGTGGGCCAGCGATTCGGCTCGGCCCCGGACGAACAGGGCGGCAGCGGCATTGGCCCGCACCACCCGCGCGGCTGGATGGTCCGCGTCGCTCCAGGCCTTTTCAACCTGCTGCCGGCTCTCGGCCGGACTGGCGGCCCGGCACTCATCCCAGGCCACGGGTCTTAGGCCGAAGTCGCTTGCGGTCCAAGTCTGAGCTTCAATCTGGCCCTTAACGACCCATCGCACTTGCGTCTCCGAGGCCAGGGAGATCTCATCGGACCCGTCCACGCCATGGACGACCACGGCCCGTTCGAGTCGTTCCGCGCGACGGAGAGACTCGGCGACGACGTCGAGCCATTCGGCCCGGCCCACGCCGACCACTTGCCAGCGAGGCCGCGCGGGGTTGGCCAGCGGACCAACGAGATTGAAGACCGTGCGGAAGCCGAGTTCGCGGCGGAGGCTAGCCAGTGTGCGGAGGGCCGGGTGCCAGGCCGGTGCGAAGCAGAAAGTGAAGCCGGTCTCGGCCAGACACCGAGCCGCGGCCTGGGGAGTGAGCGCGATGGGAACGCCCAATGCTTCGAGCAAGTCGGCACTGCCGGTGGGACCTGACACGCCACGGTTGCCATGCTTCACGACGGGTATGCCGACGGCTGCGACCACGAGTGCGGCGGCCGTGCTGACGTTGAAGGTTTCCAGGCCGTCGCCACCGGTGCCACAGGTGTCGAGGACGTCGGTCTTAGGGCCGGGCCAGGGTTCGGCATGATGGAGCAAGGCAGCTCGCGTCGCTGTCACGAGGTCGGCATTCTCTCCTCGGAACCGCCAGGCGGTGAGCCAGGCGGCCTGGAGCGCCGGAGACGTCTGCCCGTCGAGCAAGGCCGAGGTCGCCGCCTGCAACTCAGCGCCGGACAGCACGTGGCCGTCTGCCAAACCACGGAGAGCCGTTACCAGAGCTGTCACGCTGCTTCTCTCCAGCCAAACCGCGTGCCCCTCGCGGCCGCGGTATTCGCGGCCCGGGAGCCTTACCCTCTTATAAACGCCCAGCCCCAGCTTGGCAAAGGGTTTGCAGCACGGCGGGCCCATGCCGGTTGGAAGGCCGTCGGCCCGGCCAATGGGCCCGGTGGGGGCGAGTGGGTGCTTGCCCCGAGGGCCGCTGTCCTGGTAAAGTAATGCCGGATCGCCCAAGTTGCCCGCGTCGGGCCGCCGCCCGCCGCTGGAGTACGCAGCATGCAGAATGTTCAGCTTCTGCCGCTAGCAGGTGGGCAGACGATCGTGCTCGACAAGCTGGTCACCCTTGTGGGCCGCAAGGAAGGCTGCGATCTACGGCTCAACCACCGCAGCGTCTCCAAGCAGCACTGCGTCTTGGTCCGCTCTGACGGGATGATCATGCTCCGCGATCTGGGCAGCACCAATGGAACGCGGGTCAACGGCCGGCGGGTGCGGCGGGCCGTCCTCAATGAAAATGATCAGCTCAGTGTCGCGGCCCTCTCCTTCCGCGTGCTCTTCCGGCCCGGTGCGTCCAAGGCGGCGGTACCCATGGAGGGAGCCACCCAGGCCTTTGACATTCGGGAGTTTGAGAAGCTGAAAGAAGCGAGTCACGCGGGGCCGGTGGAGGAACCCCCGGCGCCGGAGCCCGTGGTGCGCATCAATCTCCACCCCGATGAGTTCACCCCGGTGGCGGATCAAAACGGCGACGGCGGTGACTAGCACCGCCGCGCCTACTGCCTAGCCGCTGACTGAGTCGGGAACCCTACGTGAAGATATCCGACGTGCAGTCGCCGCCGGGGTAGCGCATCTCATGGGCGCGGCTGGGGCCGTGCGGCTCCTTGCCGAAGTCCACCAGGAACGACTCGTTGATCTTCAGTCCCCCCTTGTCAGTGTCGCAATCGAGCTGAACCAACTGGGAGCCAGCGCCGTCCATGCCCGGGTAGAACTGGTTGTCCCACACGCTCAAGAGCGAGTTGGTCACGTAGAGCCGCTTGCCGTCGAGGCTGAGCTGGAGCATCTGTGGCCCGCCCTGGAGCTTGACGCCCTTGACCGTCGCTCCCTTGCCGTCCAGCCCGCCGAGCTTGACCTGGCCCGTGAGCTTGGGCCGGCTGGGGTCGGTGATGTCGTACTGACGCACGTCGCCCTGGAGCCAGTTGGCGAAGTAGTAGAAACGATCGTCCATGGCGATGAGCGAGTCGGTGATGAGGCCCGGCACCGGGAAGGGAACGCCTTCGATCTCGACCGGCGGCACGCTGATTACCTGCTCGACTTGCCAGGAGTCGCCCTGCCGATGCCAATGGAAGACGTTGCTCGACAGGGCCGCGCCGACGAAGCCGTGGCTGCTGTCCGGGCGATGGTGGAAGCGGACCTCAAGCGGGATGAGCCCATTCGCGCCCAGGTCCACGCTCTGGGCGATACGCCGCTCCTTCCAATCCCAGAAGTGCAAGTGGCGGCCATACTTGCCGGCCTCCACGTCGCCGGGCTTGAAGCCGCCCCAGAAGGTATTCGGGCTGCCCCATTCGCTGCTGACCATGACGTTGAGGCGTGGCTGATACCAGAAGTCGTAGTTGAAGCGCATGCCGTCGGCGTTCTTCTCCCACTTGCCGATCACGTTGTACTCTTCGTCGAGCAGGAGGAAGCCGCCCGGCCCCTCCCCCTTGGCATTGCCCAGCATCGAAATCATGACCGTTCCATCCGCGAGGCAGTGGACGGTGTGCGGGGCGGCAAGGTCGGTCTTGGTGAAGATCGTCTCGGGCTCGATCACCTTGTGCATCTTGAGCTGGCGCGGATCGAGCGCGTCGATGACATGGATGCGGCTCGACTTCAGCCCGGGGACGATCAAGAAGCGGCGCTGGCGGCTGGCGTCACCATGGCAACTCGAGCAGATGTTCCAGCCGAAGTGATGAAGCTCATCGCCGGCGTGCGGCATGGGCAGCCGACTCAGCACCTGGCCATAGGTGGGCGAGGTCGGATTGACGTCCACGGTGGCGAGGTAGTCGGGCTGAGCGGTGCGCGTCCCCGTGTAGAGGCAGGTGACGAAGAGGATCTCTTCTTTCGGGCCACGCATGGCCTCGGCCGGGGTGGCGTAGCCTGGGCCCTGCGCGGGACCGGCGGTCAGGGACAGGGGCCAGGTCGCCGCCGCGGCGGCGCCTGCGGTGGCCTGGAGAAAGCTGCGGCGATGCATGTTCCTGCCCTCCTCATTGGTTCGCAAGTGGCCCGACCTATCCCACCAAAGGCCTTGGTACTGCTGAGCCTAGCAGCAGATTTACGCACTTCAAGCCTATTCGCCTGACCGGCGCGATGACCCGGGTGCGCAATGAGTAGTCGACCTGCTTCAACCGTCCACGAAGGGCAGCGTCAGCCCCTTCTGATCCTGGTACTTGCCTCGCTTATCGGCATAGCTCTTGTGGCACACCTGGTCCGCCCGCAGAAACAGGAGCTGAGCGATCCCTTCCCCGGCGTACACCTTGGCGGGCAAGGGTGTGGTGTTGCTGATCTCAATGGTGATCCGCCCACGCCACTCCGGCTCGAGGGGCGTCACGTTGACGATGATGCCGCAGCGCGCATAGGTCGATTTGCCGAGACAGATGGCCAGGATGTCCCGCGGGATCTCAAAGTACTCCACGGTTTCGGCGAGGGCAAAGCTGTTGGGCGGGATCACGCAGGAATCGCCTTCGATGTCGACGAAAGCCTTGGCACTAAACTGCTTGGGATCGACGATCTCGCCATAGACGTTGGTGAAGACCTTGAAACGCCGGTCCACCCTAACGTCATAGCCGTAGCTGCTGACGCCGTAGGAAATCACGCCGGGCCGCACTTGCGAGTCGGCATACGGCTTGATGACGATTTCCTTGGCAATCTGCCAATCCGCGAGAATCCCCATGCCTCTACTCCTCATGTCACTCTGAAGGATGGCGGCCGCGGTGCGACGCCGGGGCTGCCGATCTGCTGGGCGGCGTTCGGTCGGGCCGGGCGGAGGTGCCTGCGCTCGGCGTGGTAGGCTTGCGAAAACAGAGGATGAAGCACGGCTGCCCCAGCAGCCGCAGGCGCACCCGCTCTTCTTGCATCCAGGCACGCCGGGCCGCGGGCTTCTGGAAGGCGAGATCGTCACCGACCAGAACGACCGCGCGCCCTCCTGGTGCTAGTACGCGATCGAACTCCTCCACCAGTTCATGGTAGAACGGCCCCAGTTCGTCCGCGGCACCAATCTGCTTGCCAAAGGGGGGATTGCTCACCAGGCAGGTGACGGACCCGTTGGCCAGCGGCAGTTCGGTGGCGTCCCACCGGACCAGGAGCGGCTCGTCCCGGAAGTGACGGAGATTGATCAAGGCTGCCCGCACCGCTTGTCTATCGCAATCACCCCCCAGTACCGGCGCTGCACGCTCCTCAGCCAACCGCTCCGCCAGGATCGTGCCGGCTCCGCACAGGGGATCGACTAGCCGCTCGGTGGGTTCCAGCCGCGCCAACCGCACCATGGTGGCCGCCACCACGGGCCGCAATGAGGCGGGCAGATGTTCATCCTTGTACTGACGATGCCGCATGCGATCGTCCGTCAGGCGGAGCCCACAGATGGCCCGCCGCCCCTCGATGCGCAACCAGATTTCGACTGCCGCTCCCTCGTCGCGGTAGACCCACGAATCCGGTATCTTGCCCCGGAGTCCTGCCACCAGGGCCTCGCGCAGGTCGACGCGCCGGTAGCCGTGTTCGCCCCGCATCTGGGCGACCAGGTGATAGCTAGGTTTGCCGCGAAGCTTGGGGGTCACGGTCCGATGGAGGCGGAAGAGCTTTTCCCAATCGGCCTCGCGTCGCGTCCACTGCGTAATCAGCTTGAGGTCGCTGGAGCGATAAGTCAGGGCGTCGCTTCCCCAGGCTAGCAGATAAAGGTCCTCAACCAGCCGTAGCCGAAACAAGCGCCGATCCAGAGTTTCACAGCGGAAGACCACTAGCCCGGACTCGGTGCGTTTGACCGAGGCGTCGAGGCGTTGTTCGATCTCCGCGGCTGCCAGTTTTTCCAGGCCGGGAACCGTGAGGGCAAAGCAGGGAACATCGTCATGATCTGCTGACATACGACCATGCTACGAAGGCAGGGCCGGCCTCACCAGCGGCTTTCGTCCGCGGGCTAGAACCCACTTAGTGCCGCCGGCGGCAAGGAAGGCGACGGCGAACCACCAGGGCCCAGCCTGCTGCCGCGGGGCAAGCGGTGAAGAAGCAGGCGGCGATTCCGGTGGAGTGAAAAAGGGCTGCGAGCCGTCGAGCGGGAGGGAGCGGCTCGCAGTTGCTGTTCCCCCGAGGCCGTTGCTACTCGTACCGGGTCGCAGATCGAGCTGAGGCTCGCGGGTGATGCCGTCGACGACCTCGATACGCGGCGGTACGGCCGGCTCGCCCGGCAGACCCGGCCAACGACCACGCAGTCGAAGCCACGACAGTGGGGCACTGCTGTTGACGCGTACGTTCCAGACCTCGCCGTCTTTGGGTCTGGCCAGAACGGAGAATGGCTGAGACCCATCCCACTCCATGGCAGCCATGCCCGGCCAGGAGCGGATGGTAAGTTCGAGCGGGAGTCGGGCGAGCGCCGTGCCCCGCAGTTCCGCTTCAAAGTGCCAGTCGCCGCCCTGCTCTTCCATTTTGAGCTGGCTCTCCAGCACTTGAGTCTGCGGGTCTACCGAGGAATCCGGGAAACGAACGACGAGGTCGGGCCCCCCTTCGAAACCAGGCCCCTGCCCTTCCACAAAGCCCGATTCCTCTTGGTCTTCCGACCTAACCTCAAACGGCGTCCAGCCGCGAACGCGAACCTGGGCAGACGTCGTCGGCTGGTTTGGCGCGCTCAGCCAAATCCGGCACCCGTCGGCCCGCAACTCCCACCCACGCACCTGGCTTCCCGTGACACTTGTAATCGTGGTCCCGGGCGGTGCTCGAAAGCGCAGGTCGGCGGTCTGTCCGGGAGGAACGTTGACGTCTGCCTCGGCGAGCATGATCCAGTCGGTGCCAGCACGTTCGAAGGTCATTTCCTGCCGAGTGACTACGGCGGGAGTAGCGGCGGTCAGGGTCACGAGCAAGGGCCCCTGCTCTCCTGCCGGCCGACGGAAGGCCTGCCGGGCGCGCATCCCTGACCCGCGTAGCCAGCCGGGCTGGGACAGCGGCGTGCCAGCCCCCTCGACCTCCGCTTGCAGCCGTTGGGCCTGGAGGAGGATGATGTCTTCATCGAGCAGGGCACCGGCAGCGCGGGGCAACTCCAACTGGAGCCGGGCGGGTTGCCTGGGCCCGAGTAGGGTCTTTGCCAAGTGGCCGTGCGTCTGCACCAGATCGGCCGGGCCGGGCCAGATCGGCTTGGCAAGGGCAAGGGGATGGAGGGCGGCTTCGATGAGCAGCCGCAACTCCGAACTGGCAGGCTCGGTCAAGGTCACGCGCAGCCGGTCATGATCGTGGTCCCATGGCTCCCAGCTCCAGCCGGCGATGCGGGCCTCGCCCCCAGGTCCCGAAGTCGGGATCTCCAGTGCCTTGACCATCCAGGCGCGTGGCCAAAGGAGCGAACACTCCGTGAGCTGGCCACTGGGCCAGGTGAACGTCAGCAGCGACCGGAGCGTGATGCCCTCGGGTGCCACCCCAATCTCATGGACCGCCCGAGCCCTAACGTCGGGTCGACGTGCCGTCGGGCTCCAGGCCAATGTCCAGGGCGCGCCGCCGGGCCCCAAGTGGCAGATGGACTCCAGGTCCGCGCGGAGGAGCGACCGATGGGAACCGTGGCGGAACTGAGCCACCGCGTCGGACGGTACGGTCCAGCGAACACGATGGACCGGTGCGCTCACGAGTTGATTCACGACTCGGGGTGTGGCCGGATCGGAGGGAACCGCTTCCCAAGCAATCTCGAGCTGTTGCAGGCCCGAACTCGCGAAGGCCAACCAGGGCTGACCCTCCTTCCATTCCACCTCGCATTCCTGTCCATTCAAGCGAACGTAACGCAGTCGCTGTCCCACTTGGAGTCGCAGCGGCCAGGTGGCGGATTCAGCGCGGACCTGAAACACAGCTTGGGTCACGGCGCGGACGGTGGTGCCATCCCAGGCACACTGATCCTCGACCTCCAGGGGCCAGACATCGCGCAGAGTCGTGGGATCGACGCGCCGAAGCAACTGCCGCCACGGTTCCGATGGCACGAGCATGAGCTGAGCCTGGGGGTCGGCCGCGGCAGCATCGGCACCGAGAACGTAGACCGTGAGCCTGTCGCCGAACGCGTGGGCTGGCGGAAGTGTCAGAACGGACAACAGGACAACGGCGCTGGCCGCTAGCGGCACCCGTGTCGGCACCCGCCAGCCCAGAGTGCCCGCGGCCGCACAGCCCAATCCGAAGGCGACCCATGCCGGAAGTCCGGCGAGGTTCAGCACGCCCCAGGATGCTCCCACGATTCCCAGAAGGGCCACGAGCACAGCCACCACTGGGAGGCCATACAGGATGACCACGAGACCCAAAGCAATGCCGAGAGCACCAACCGCCATGCCGGAGGGTACGAGCAGCAAGACGGTTGCCTGCGTGCCGGCTGTCCGCTGGCGGACAAGCACCCCACCTTCCTTGACCCAATCAGCGTCGGTGATCGGAGAGCCGACCGCCATGGCCAAGGTCTCCCGCGGAGCGCCGCTAGCTTGGAGTGACAGCAGCCGGGGGCATTCCAGGAGGCCGAGGTAGCCCAGGCCAACCCACCGTGGAGATGTCTGCCAGGTGAGCCTTAACTCCGAGCATTCGCTCGGCACCGTGAACTGGACCTCGGTGCCCTGCCGGCTCCAGGCGAGAGCAGACTCGTTGTCCCCATTCCGGGCCACCACGCTCAGCAACTCGTTGGGTCCCATGTCCAACGCCAGGCTGCCCTCGGCCTGTGGCGGCAAGCCCAACCGCCAAGCGCCCACAAGCGAATCCTCCGCCGCCCATTGCCAATCGACCGAGCCGATCTCGACCTGCCAGGGTCCGGTAGCGGCAGGGGCCGTGGAGCCTGGGGCCAGGGCCACGGCAACTCGACGGGTGGTGGCATCGATACGGAAGACCCGCTCGGGCTCTGCTTGGGGCGTACCCGTTCTAGCTTCCAAGGTCGGTCTCGCGGCAGAGGCATCCAGGGGGAAGAACGAGCCTTCCGCGCGCACCTGAGCCGACCGGGCTTCGGCCCCACTGAGGACCAACATGCTGACCGGAGCGAATGGCCAGCGCAGGAGGGGAACCGGCGCGCCGGGCTGCCAGTCGGCATCGGCACGGACTTCCAGGGGTCGAATGACAGGCCGTTCAAGCACGATCTCGGCCCGGGTCTCGTCAAGCCGTCGGTAGGCCGCGATGCGATTGTCCCCTTCGGTCACGCGCCAAGCCAGGGCAGCGGGGGGCGGCTCGGAAAACTGGAGGGACAAGGTCTGTCCCACACCCGCCTGAGGGAGAGCCCGCAGCCGATACTCCAGATGCCCGCCCTGAGGGCTGGGCGAGAGGTGAGTCTGGGTGGCTCCGGCCCAGCGCGTCGGCAGCTCCTTGATCTCCAGGATCAGATCACTCATCGCCCGGCGGGTCAGCCAGAAGTAGTCCGGAGTGGCCGCGACCGCTCGCCATTCCCCCACCAGGGGCGGCGGCTGTTCCGGCCAGGATTCGGCTCCCCGAGGTTCGACGGCCAGGAGTGGAACGCTCGGAAAGGCCGTGGCCCGGGCGACGCTCACGGCCACGTTGCTGATCGTCTCCTGCGTGGCACGCGGCGCAACCCAAGGGAAACGCAACTCACGCAGTCCGGCGGCATTGGCAGGTGGCAAAGGACGCCGTAACCACAGCCGGAGGGTGGGATCAAGTAGTGGCCGTCCCGATTGCACGGTGAGCAGGCGCGTCGCCACGTCGGTCCGCAGCGTCGGAGTGAGCGGCAGGGCTGCATCTGTGGCTTCGATCTCCACGAGGTCCCAGTCAACCGGTAGTTGCACTTGGACGCTGTGGGAGTCGAGCGGCTCGGTCACCTCGATCCGGGCAACCAGCGTCGCCTGCTCGGGCTCCAGGTGCAGCCAAAGCTGCTGATAGGCCGTCCCTGGGGACTGTGCTCGCTGCAGTGTGGCCGAGGGTCGGCGCGGAGGCAGGAGCCCCGCCCGCGTCTGGCGCTGAAAACGATGGCGCCGCCAACTTCCCGCTTCGGTCTGCTCCGCCACGGCCCAGTCGGTGGCCTGATAGTCTCCCAGGTCCCAGTCCCGGCAGGCGAACGAGCTTTCAACGCGTAGATCGATGACCTCGTCGCAGCGGTGCACGCCGTGAGGCGTCAGCCCAGCCAGGCGAAACCGCTCGGGGGTGCCCTGCCACTTCGGCAAACCGGGCACGATGCCGCGTATCCGCCAGAGATGACGATCGCCACTGCCGGGTGCCAGGCGCACGGCGATCAGACCCGACTGGTCGGGCCCCGCGGGGCGCCAGGTCAAGCGGCGCTGATGCCTGACGTCTATGATCTCGGTCAGGGTCAGTCCGTCTTCCAGGGCGAAAATCCACTCGTCACGCACGGCCGGCTTCTCAGCCTCCAGCGTCCACTGCACTTCCAGACCTTGATGGGTGAGCGTGTACTCGGTTGCCAGTTGCACCGAGACGGGGGTGAACCGACCGATCAGGTCGGCAGCCGGGCGGAGAGCAAACTGCATCGAACTGGAGGCTGGGCCGGTCAGGAGACAACGCCAGCCAAGCCGGCCCGCTCCGTCGCGCAGTGCCAACGGATGAAACTCCAGCCGCCCGTCCAATGGCACGGGTCGCAGATGATCGGGTAGCCAAATCTCATGTTGCGCGAGTGGGACGATAGGCCAGTCGATTTGGTAACGTAGTCCGCCATCCACCTGGGTACCGCGCTGGCTGCCCGTGAACCGCAGCGTTTCGCGGCCAGCCTGTTCGAGCAGGACCTCTATCCCCTGGCCCCCCTCCGTCGTGGCCGCCACGACCGGCGTGCCGTTCACGGTCGCCCGTCGCGTCCAGCCCAGACTCCAGGGTTCAAGCCGCAGCGCCGTGGGCGGCGTGCTGTTCAGATCGATCTCCAAGGCCCCCTCTGCCCTGAGCACGTCTCCTTCGAGCCAGTAACGGCACCGCAGGGCCAGGCAGTCCGCTGATCGTGGCGGGGCCGCGTCCCGCCGGCGTGATGCTTCCCCGACCCCGTCGCACCCGGCCCCGGGAGCGGGGGGCCCCTCGCCCGCCGCGCTCAGATCGCCCGCATCCAGCCGCTCGGTGATCTCACCCA
>CALLZJ010000377.1 GCA_937858435.1 uncultured bacterium | reverse complement strand
GCGATCCCGGGCGGTCCGTCGGGGGCTCCGACCCGGAGCGTCTCCGCGGCCAGCGCGAACTCCTCCTCGAAGCCGAGGGAGGTGGCGTCGCCGCTGAAGAGCAAGAGGTCCGGCTTGCGGGCATAGATGTCGTCGACCAGGTGGCGCAGGACGAAGAGCGTCTCGCGGAACTGCTTGCCGCGGGGCAGGTATTTGAGGTTCACCCAGCCGGTCAGCCGCTTGCTAAACCAATCCGGGGCGCGCCAAGCCGCCTGGGCGTGGTAAACGTGGATATCGCTGAAATGGATGACACGAAACATGCTCTTCGGCCCTAACCGCACTCAGGTTGTTCTATACAATTTCAACGTTTCACGCACCGGTACCAGCCGGCCTCGCCGTTCCACGGAGCAGGGTTCATGCCCAAGATCACGTTCGTCAACGAGAAGAAGGATGTCGAAGTCCCATCTGGTTCCAACCTGCGTGAGGTCGCCCTCAAGGAAGGCATTCCGCTTTATCCAGGCCTGACCAAGTACCTGAACTGCCGGGGGCTGGGCTCCTGCGGCACCTGCCGGGTCTTCGTGACCAAGGGGCTGGAGAACGTGAACCCCAAGGGCTGGAAGGAACGAGCACGGCTGGCCCTGATGCCGTTCGCGACCATCGGCCATGAAGACGACCTGCGGCTGGGCTGCCAGCTTACGGTCAACGGCGACTGCAGCGTGGTGACCCAGGCAGGGGTCGACCTGAGCGGCGAGAACTTCTGGCAGAAGCCCTATCCCAACAAGTAACCCGGCGGGTCCGGGCGCCGATGCCGCCGCGCCACCCGCCCGGCTCTCCTCACCCCGGCCATGCAGCCTGCGGAATGACATGATCCAATTCGACTTCACCGGCCGAGCGGTCCTGGTCACGGGCAGTTCTCGCGGCATTGGGGCCGCGATCCTGGAGCACTATGCCCGGGCCAAGGCCCGGTGCCTAGTGAACTACTTTGCCGACGCTGAAGGGCAGAACCGCCGCGATGCTGAAGCCACCCAGCAGCGGCGGCGAGAAGCCGGCGCGGCCGAAGTCCACCTTTTCGAAGGCGACGTGGCCAGCTGCGATTCCGTGGCCGCGATGATGCAGCACGTGCAAGCGGCGACGGGCGGCCTCGACATCCTCGTCTGCAACGCCGGGATTCTCCGGGACCGCTCGATCCGCAAGATGACGGCCGACGACTGGAATGCCGTGCTCAACACCAATCTCACTGGCGTCTTCAACTGCTGTAAGCTCGGCAGTGAGATCATGCGGGACGGCGGGCGGATCGTGAACATCGCCTCCATCGCCGGTATCGTCGGTTTCCCGGGGCAGGCCAACTACTCGGCGGCCAAGGCAGGCGTAATTGCCATCTCGCGGGTGCTGGCCAAGGAGTTGGCCCGCCGCAAGATCACGGTCAACGCCATCGCCCCGGGTGTCATCAACACGCCCATGCTCAGTGGCGTGCGGCCGGAGATGGTCGAATCCTACATCCAGCAGATTCCCATGGGACGGCTCGGCGAGCCGGCCGACGTGGCCAATGCCGTCCTGTTCCTCGCCTCCGAGGAATCCAGCTACATCACGGGCCAGGTCTTGCCCGTGACCGGCGGCTGGCATTAGCGGCGGTCGGGAAGGCCGGCCGCCGACCCAGGTCTTCCCCAGTCTTCAGCCCCGGTGGCCGCCATGTGTATGCTGGTCGTCCTGTGGCGCATGACCCCGGACGCGCCGCTGATCGTGGCCGCCAACCGCGAAGAGTCTTTCAGTCGTCCAGGTTCGGTGCCCACTCGGGTGGTCGACGGTCCGGTCGAGTTCGTGGCGGGGTTGGACGAGCGGGCTGGCGGCACCTGGTTGGGACTGAATCGCCAAGGTGTCCTCGTGGCGGTCACCAATGCCGACAAGCGTAACGTCCCCTCGCATCCGCGCAGTCGCGGTCTGTTGGCCCGCGACCTCCTGGGATTCAGCTCGGCACGAGAGGCCCAGGAGCACGCGGCGACTGAGTTCATGGCCGGACGTTACGACGGCTGTCGGCTGCTCGTCGCCGACCGGGAGAGCCTGGCCGTGGTGCAAGGGACCGAACTTGTGCAGGTCTTCCCACTACCCGCCGGTCCCCCCG
>CALLZJ010000376.1 GCA_937858435.1 uncultured bacterium | reverse complement strand
CGGCCTCGGGGCAGTTGCGCGCGGTCATGGTCTCGCCATCCCAGTCGATCTTCTGGCCCGTCAGCACGGCCAGATTGCCGACGAGCACGAACTCGGTCAACTTGCCCGCATAGTCGAAACTGGCTAGCGGCTGGCCCCCGTTCTTGATCGCGTTGATGAACTCCTGATGATGGGCTCCCCCGACGCGGGGCAGCTTGGGGGCAGGCGGCTGGTAATCCGCGAAGTCCTCTTCGGGCAGCAGCTTGAAGCCCGCGCCATAGTCGTTGGGCGCGAAGAGCATGCCCTTGCTGCCGACGATGAGGGTGCCGCTGTCGGACATCTTCACCCCGGGGAGCAACCCTTCGGGCGGCAGGTTACGTTTGCCGTCCTTCTCACCGTCGTACCAGATGACCTTCATGGCCGGGCGGTCGCCCCGAGCCGGGAACTCGTAGGTGATGATGGACCAGAGGGGGAAACTATCCCCGTTGCACGGGGCCGACTCGGCCTGGACCGCGGTGGGATAGCCCAGGTCCAGGCCCATGAACATCATGTTGGCGGTGTGGCAGGCCATGTCGCCCAGCGCCCCGGTGCCGAAGTCGACCCAGCCCCGCCAGGCGAAGGGGTGGTAGTAGGGATGGTAGGCGCGCTCCGGAGCCGGCCCGAGCCAGAGGTCCCAGTTGACATGGGGTGGACACTCCGGCTGCGAAGTGGGGCGGTCCAAACCCTGACGCCAGTAGCGGCCCGGGCGGTTGGTCCAAACGTGGGCCTCGGTCACGGCGCCGATCGCGCCGCTCCGCAGCACCTCGACCGCGGTGCGGAAGCCATCGACGGCTGTCCCTTGATTGCCCATGGAGGTGACCAGCTTCTTCTCGGCGGCCACCTCCCGGAGCTTGCGGGCTTCGTAGATGGAGTGGGTGAGCGGCTTCTCGCAGTAGACGTGCTTGCCGAGCTTCAGGGCCATCATGGCGGCGACGGCGTGGGTGTGGTCCGGGGTGCTCACGACCACGACGTCGAGCGACTTCTCCTTGTCGAGCATCTCGCGGAAGTCGGCATAGGTGTTGGGCTTGGGCTTGCCGCGTTTCTCGACCAGGTTCGCCACCGCGGCATCCAGGTAGCGGGCATCGATGTCGCAGTAGGCCACATGGTTCTCGTTCGGGAAGCCGTCGATGTTGCCGCCGCCCCGGTTGCCGACGCCGACGAAGGCGACGTTTAAGGGGTCGGCCCGGCTGCCGCTCGCCAGGCTCGGCAGGGAGGACGCCGCCAGGGCCGCCCCGGCGCTGCCCAGGGTGGCCTGTCGGAGAAAGTCGCGGCGATTGGGGCGGGGCATGGTGCATCCTCGGAAGGTGGCAGGGGCGAGCAACGGCTTCCAACTTACCGGCTGCCGCCGCGAGACGCAAGCGCCTGGTCGAGATGCCCTGCCGCCGGTCGCGGAGGCGCAGAAGGGACGTCTCCCCGCTTCTGGCCGGGGAACGTAGGGTAAGAGCAGGGTCCCTGGCACGCCGCTCCCCAGGATTGTGGGACGGCGGCTCGTTTTCCGCATGGACGGTCTCATGCCCGCAGTCAACTACACCGCACGCGATATCTCGGTCCTCGAAGGTCTGGAGCCGGTCCGCCGCCGCCCTTCGATGTACATCGGCGGGGTCGACACGAAAGGCCTGCACCACCTGGTGTGGGAGATCGTGGATAATGCCGTCGACGAGTACCTCAATGGCCATGCCGACAAGATCGTGGTGACGCTGCACAAGAAGGGGGACGCGGTCACGGTTCAGGACAATGGCCGCGGCATCCCGGTCGACCTGCATCCCAAGCACAAGAAGCCGGCCCTGGAACTGATCCTGACCACGCTCCACAGCGGTGCCAAGTTCGGCGACACCTCGAGCTACTTCCACTCGGGCGGCTTGCACGGCGTGGGTTCGTCCGTGGTCAACGCGCTGTCCCGGAAGCTGGTCGCCACCATCCGCCGCGACGGCCACGAATGGCAACAGACCTTCAAGCGCGGCGTCGCCGAGGGCAAGTTGGCCAAGCTCCGGCCGCACCGCGAGCATGGCACGACCATCTACTTCGAGCCCGATCCCGACATCTTCCGCCATACGGTCTTCGATCCCGAGCTGGTCAAGAGCCACCTGGAGGACATGTCCTTCATCCACAGTGGCCTGTCGATCACCTTCCACAACGAAGCGACCGGCGAGAAGGTGAACCTCTCCCATCCGGGCGGCCTGGCCGACTTCCTCGCCAAGTTGGTCAAGGACATGGCCAAGCCCGTCGTGACCGAGAACTTCTTTCAGCTCGCCCGCAGCCAAGGGGCCAAGGACGAGAAGGTCGAGGTCGTCCTCCAGTGGACCGAGAGCACCGAGGAGTCGATCCGCAGCTACGTGAACGGCATCCGCACCACGTCGGGCGGCACGCACGAGAACGGCTTCAAGTCCGCCATGGTCAAGGCGGTGCGCAACTACCTCGAAACCCACGACGTGAAGATCAAGGGGCTGACGATCACCGCCGAGGACATCCGCGAAGGCGTGGTCGGCATCGTGTCGGTCTTCCTGCGCGAGCCCATGTTCCAGGGGCAGACCAAGGAACGGCTCAATAACCCGGAGATGACCGCCACGGTGGATAACCTGGTGCGGCCAGCCCTGGAATCCTGGTTTAACACCAACATGCAAGCGGCGGAACGGATCATCGGCCGAATCGTGCTGGCGGCGCGGGCCCGGGAGGCGTCGCGGGCCGCCGCCCAGGAGGTCAAGCGCAAGTCCGCCGGCGCGCGGCGGCTCAACCTGCCGGGCAAGCTTGCCGACTGCACCTCGACCGACATGGAGGAGACCGAACTATTTATCGTCGAGGGCAACTCGGCCGGCGGCACCGCGATCGAAGGACGCAACCGCAAGACCCAGGCGATCCTGCCGCTGCGGGGCAAGATTCTCAACTCCGAAGGGCTGCCCACCGCCCGGGTCCTTCAGAATCAGGAGCTGGCCGATCTGGTGTCGGCCCTGGGGACGGGCATTGGCGACAAGTTCGATATGAGCAAGCTCCGCTACGGGAAGATCGTCCTGCTCATGGACGCCGACCAGGACGGCTACCACATCAGCACGCTGCTCCTGGCCTTCTTCTTCCGCCATCTGCCGGAGTTGATCAAGGCTGGCCGGGTCTACCTGGCCCAGCCGCCCCTCTACCGCATTACGGTCGGCAAGGACACCAAGCACTGGGCCCGGGACGATGCCCACAAGGAGCAGATTTTGGCCGGGCTCAAGGCCAACGCCAAGGTGGACATCCAGCGGTTCAAGGGGCTGGGCGAGATGCAGGCCAAGGTCCTGGGCGAAACCACGCTCGATCCACGGCACCGCACGATCTTGCGGGTGGAGATCGACAACCTCCTGTCCGCCGACCAGTCGTTCGTCACGCTGATGGGCAAAGACCCCTCGCTGCGCTATCAGTTCATCATGAGCTCTGCCACGCTGGCGGAAGATCTGGACGTGTGATGACCAGTCCGCCCCCGCCGCCTCGCGGACGCAAGCCCGCGCGCCGGCCGTCCGAGGCGACGGACCAGCGGCGGGGTCGGCGGCGCCCTGCCGCGGGCTGGGCGCGCTTCCATCCACGCTGGCTCTGGGCGGACGCTCAGGACTGGTGCCGCGGTCGGAATCCCTGGTGGCGGCTGCCGCTGCTCCTGTGGGGCTGGTTCATCTTGGCCCGCGTGCTCACCCAAGCACAGGGCTTCACCCCGGTCGATTGGCTGAACTTCGGCATCCATGAATTGGGCCACCTGCTGGCGATCCCCTTCGGCCAGTTCATCCATGTCCTGGCAGGCTCGGCCGCCCAGATCGCCGTCCCGCTCGGCTCGATCATCATGTTCATCCGGCAGCGCGACTACTTCGGTGCCGCCTTCTGCTTCTGCTGGCTGGCTGAGAGTTGGCTTTACCTCAGCCATTACATCGGTGATGCCCAGGACCAGCTCCTGCCGCTGGCCACACCCTTCGGCGTCGAGGGCATTCATGATTGGCACTACCTGCTCGACACGCTGGGCTTGCTCCAGCGCACGCCTGCCATTGCCGCCCTGGCCTGGGGAGCGGCTCTGATCTCAGTTGGCATCTACCTGGCCCTGGCCACCTGGCTGCTCTGGTGCATGGTTCGGCCCGGCTCCACGTGGACCGATGCCCCGGACTCGAATCCATAGAGCGCGAGGTGCGGCTCGTGCATCCCTTAGCCCGCGAGGGCGATCACGGGGGCCGAGGCCGTCGCGGCCGGGAGGCGTACGCGGAATGTGCTGCCACGGCCCTCTTCGCTGGTCACGTCGACCGAGCCGCCGAGCAGGTCGAGATAGCCCTTGACGATGGCGAGTCCCAGGCCGGCTCGGGGCGTATCGCTGTGGCGAGAGGCGTCGGCTCGGAAGAAGCGTTCGAACAGGTGCTGCCGCGCCTGGGGGCCGATCCCGATGCCTGTGTCGCGAACGGCGATCTCGACCCAGCCGCCGGTGGGAGCGACGAGAACGTCGACCCGGCCGCCCGGCCGATTGTAGTGGATCGCATTGTCGACCAGGTTGGTGATGATCTCCCGGAGCTTGATGGGGTCGGTTTCGGAGAGCGCGGGCCGACTTTCGATGCTGAGGGTTAGGCCCGCGGCCTCGGCCAGCGGCCGGAGCATGTCGACGCAGTTGCCTGCCAGTTCATGCACTTCGACCAGTTCGCGCTGAGGCTGATCCACGCCGGCATCGAGCCGGGCCAGGAGCAAGAGCCGCTGGACCAGCACGGCCAGATGGTCGGCGATGTCGGCACACTGCTGCAAGGTGGCCCGGTACTCCTCGCTGCCGCGCGGTTTGCGGAGGCAGACCTGGATGGTGGTCAGGAGCGAAGCCACGGGGGTCCGCAGTTCGTGGGAGATGTCGGCGACGGCCTGCTTCTCGTGGGCGAAGGCCTGCTCCAGCGATGTCAGGGTCTGCTGCAGCTTGTCGATGACCGCGGCGAGTTCCTGGGGCACGTCGCGGCGGTCAGTGTGGAGCCGGAAGGCGGTCGGGGTGAGCCGGCTCTCGGCGTCGGCGAATCGGCCCACGGGGGCCAGGCAGCGTTGGACGAACC
>CALLZJ010000375.1 GCA_937858435.1 uncultured bacterium | reverse complement strand
GTCGCCCAGGAACGGGCCGCCCAGGCAGCGGCCGAGACAGCCCTCTAAGCCTCCCAAGTGTCCACTCCAGACGCCATCAGCTACCAAATCGGCCTAGGTTTCCCAGTCGTCTAGGTCAACGAGGGGCCTTAGGGTCAGCGCGGCCAATTGAACGGCAGGTCGGTCGGTTTGTTGGCTTGGCGGCTCGGCTTTCGCCGACGAAAGAGGGGAAGAGCGTATCGACCCCCTCCTGGGAGGCCCAAGGAACCGGCAGACGCCGAGAACCAGAAGTCAAGACCCGCGGCCCCGGCCGCCCCGGCGAGCCCGACTTCGCGGTTGCTTAACGGCGTCGCGCCGTCAATAATGGGACAGGCTGTCGAACGCCGAGGGCTGGACCATGCCATTCTGGCTAACTTGCATCCTGACTGCCGCCATGGGCGTGGGCCTACTCGGACAGGATGCTCCCACACCGCCACCCGAAGCCCCGCGCGGTACCGTCCAGCCCGACGCCGACGATCCACTCTCGGAACAGGCCATCATCGCCGCCCGCTACCGCCAGCTCGAGGAGATGCTGCTTCGCATCGCCCAGAAGCTGGAACGCAGCGGTCACGCTGAGAGCGTCAAGAAGGCCCGGGTCATCCAGAAGTCCCTCAAGGAAGCCCGCGACAAGGGCATCGCCATCAATCTCAATCAACTGGCGGATTCGCTCCGGTCACCCAACCTCGCCACCCTGAAGCAAGCCGTCGATCGCGGCCAGGACATCAAGGCCGATCTCGAAGCGCTGCTGCTCTCTCTCCTCATGGAGGACGAGAACAACTCCGAACAGATCAAGCTCATCACCCAGTTGCTGAAAGAACTCGATCAGGCGCTCCGCGATCAGAAGCTGGCCAACGCCCAGAACCAAAGCCCAAGCGTGCCCAAGGAAGTCGCCGCCAAGGCCCAGCAAATCGCCGAGGAGCGGGTCAAGCAGATCCTGGAGAAGATCAAGGCCGAGGAGCGGCGGCAGGGCAAGAGCGACGAGCGGTCCGGAGCCAAGGACCCCAAGGATTCCCGGGACTCTAAGGACTCCCAGGATTCAAAGGACTCGAAAGACACCAAAGACCCGAAGGACGCTCAGGGCGACCCCAAGGAATCCAAGGATCCGAAGGACACGAAAGACTCCAAGGATTCCCAGGAGCCCAAGGAGCAAGAGCAGAAGAAGCCTAGCGAAGGCGAGCAGTCTCATTCCGAGTCCCAGCAGCAGCAGGGCGAATCGGGGGGGCTGCCCAAGCAGCAGATGCAGGACGCCCAGGACGCCCAGCAGCAAGCCCGCAAGCGCATCGACGAGAATCGTCGGCAGGAAGCATCTCCGGAACAGCAGGAGGCCACCCGCAAGCTCGAAGAAGCCCGCAAGCGGCTGGAAGAAATTCTCCGCCAGCTCCGCGAGGAAGAGCAGATCCGGGTGCTGGCCGACCTGCAACGCCGGTGCGAGAAGATGCTGCAAATGCAGGAGATCATCTACGAAGGCACCAAGCGCGTCAGTGCCAAGCTGCAGTCTTACCCCGAAAGTCAGCCGACGCGGGATGAGGAGATCGTGAGCCGGCGGTTGAGCGAGGATGAGGACAAGATCGGCCTCGAACTGGACCAGGCGATCTTGGTCCTAGATGCCGAGGGGACGTCGGTCGCCTTCGCCGAGATCTTCCGGCAGCTTCGCAAGGACGTGGGGCACGTGGTGCGGCGGCTGGCCCGCGTCAGCGTCGGCCCCGACACCCAGATGATCCAAGAAGACATCATCGCCACGCTCAAAGAGATGATTGAGGCTCTCAAACAGCAGCAAAAGGAAATCCGCGACCGCAAGGACCAACAACAGCAAGATCCCAATTCTGCACAACAGGATCAGTCCCTCCTGGACATGCTGGCGGAGCTGCGGATGATCCGCGCCTTGCAGGTGCGGGTGCAGCAGCGGACGGAAAAGTGGGCTAAGCTTTACAAGGGCGAGCAGGCCGCGGACGCGCAGATCATCCATGAACTGCGGGACCTGGCCGAGCGTCAGCTCACGATCTACCAGATCACGGACAACCTGGCGAAGGGGAGAAACCGATGAGATCGAGCCGGCTGAACTGGGCGCTGGCCATCGTGCTGGCCACGCCGCTAGTTGTTACCGCCACTCCCCCCACCGCCGCTCCCAGCGATCAGGCTCCGACCGTGGGTCTGATCGCGCCGCCGACGCTCGAGGCCATTCGCGCCCCGCTTTTGGATTGGCTCCGCAGCCGCGATCCCCAGGCGGTGTCGCGGGCCGAGTTGATCCTGGCCCCGGCGGCGACCGAACCACTGCTGGAGCGCGTGGTGGCCGTCGCTGCCCTGGGTCTCCCAGAATTGGCCGACCACCTTGGCTCCTGGCGCGAGCCTTCCGCTCCCCCTCCGGTGGCCGTCCCCGCGCTGCTCCGCGACCCGGAACTGCCCACGCTCATTCGGGCCAACCTGACCCTCTGGTATGCTCGGGACATGGCCCAGCGCCGGCTGCACCAGGAAACGCTCGACGCCCTGGCGCTTATTCGGCCCGAGGAGGTCGTCGACCCCGCGGCTTTCTACTTCTTCCGCGGCGTGAGCGAAGCCAAGCTCCGTAAGCGCGATGAAGCCCTGGCCTCCCTCAATCGCCTGCAACGTTCCGTGGCCGGCGTGCCGGACCGCTACCGCTTCATCGCGGAACTCCTTCTTAAGGACCTGAACGAGTGGAAGGAAAAGGACCTGGGCGACATCTCCCGCCGAATGCAGGAGATCGAGGGCCGGCTGCACAATGCTCGGGGCGGCCCACAGACCCAGGAACGCCAAAAGGAAGTCATCGCCCTCCTGGACGAACTGATCAAGGACATTGAAGACCAGTGCAACCAGAACCAGGGCGGCGGGGGCGCCAGCGGCTCGCAGGACCGCGTCGCCCAGCCGATGCCCGATAGCCGCATTGTGGGCGGCCAGGCAGGCAAAGGTGAAGTCGACAAGAAGCCCCTCATCAAGGACAACAAGGTCTGGGGCCAGATGCCCGAAAAGGACAAGGTCAAGGCGATGGAAGACATCAGCCGGGAACTGCCGCCCCACTTCAAGGAAGCGATCGAGGCCTACTCCCGCCGCATCGCCGGAGGCAACTCTCCACCCAAGGAGTAACCCTCCGCGACTGACCGCTGATCCGGCACTCCGTCAGACCCGCACGGCCCACCGTGCGGGTCTGTTCTTGTTTCAGACGCCACGCCGTTGACTTCCCCCACCTCCAACCCTATATTTCGATAGTGGTCTAAATAATGGTCGGGTGGTCGGGGAAACCATGCGACTAAACGATGCACTCAAGGCGCTGGCCGACCCCACACGCCGGGAGATTCTCCGGCGGCTGCGGCACGAGGGGGAGCTATCCGCCGGGCGCCTGGCCGAGCGCTTCGACATGACCAAGCCCACCTTGTCGCATCATTTCGCGGTGCTGAAGGAGGCGGACCTGATCAAGTCCAGGCGAGCAGGGCAGCAAATCCTCTACTCGCTAAACACGACCGTGGTCGAGGACGTGCTTGGGCTTCTCCTCGACTGGTGGGGGACCGAAGGGAACCAACCCTCGGACGGGACCGGGGGCAAGCGGGGAGAACGAACATGAAATCGCGCTGGCTCGTGGTAGGAGTCCTTTTGACGCTGAGCAGCTTCGCGGCTTCGCTCTGGGTCTGGTCCCAGCGTGCCGAGCTAATGCCCGCCTCGGTCCCAACCCACTGGAACGCTCAGGGCGAGCCGGATCAGTTCACGCCCCGGGAGGAGATGTTCTGGGTTCTCCTGATTGGACCCCTCATCCAGTTGAGCTGCCTGGCCCTGATCCCCGCTTTGCTCTGGCTTTCGCCGAAGGAATATGCCTTCGAGGAAGGCACGCGCATCTACTACTACGTCATGACGCTGGTGCTGGTCTTCTTCAGCTACCTGAATGGCGTCTTGCTCATGAGCTACACGCATGCCCAGACCGACTTCGCCGTCTGGCTCTTCGGGGGCATGCACGCCTTCTTCATACTCCTGGGTAACGTGTTGGGGAAGGTGCCACGCAACTTCTGGATGGGCATTCGGGTGCCCTGGACGCTCACGAGCTCGGTGGTCTGGAACAAGACCCATCGCCTGGCCGGTTGGATGTGGGTGGCGAGCGGTCTACTCGGGCTGGGGCTGATCCTCCTCGGCATAAACCCCTTCTGGACGCTGATCCCGCTGGCCTTCGCCACCCTGGGGCCGATCGTCTATTCGGCATGGCTCTACAAGAAGCTCGAACGAGAAGGTCGGCTCGAGGCCGCTGCCTGACTGTCTGCCGGCCGCCGAACTCGAAGAATACCATCAGCATCTGGCTTGACTTGCCGGCCCGCCGCTGTATGGTCCCCGCCCGAATCGGGATGGTGGGGGAGAATTCGTGCGGCAAGGCAGGCAACCGGCACAAGGCTGGGCAGTCCGCTGGCTAAGCTGGCTGGGCATAGTCGTGCTCACGGGCACGGCCTTGGCGCAGCCGCCCCCCTTGCCCCCGCCCCCGGAGATCGCGCCGCCCACCGAAGCCGCCAAACCCATCGCCATCGGAGCCGAGTCTGCTCAGTCCTGGACCGAGGATGGCTGGCATGTTTTGCTCCTTCGCGGCCAGGTCGTGCTGGAACAAGGACTCAACCGGCTGCGAATGGACCAGGCGGCCCTTTGGGCCCAAGCCGCGGGGGGGAACCCCGCCCAGGCCGTCCCCGCGCGGATCTACGGCGAAGGGAACGTGACGCTGGAACAGGGCGGCAGCAAGCAGAAGCTCACCCAGATTCTCACGCTCTGGCAAGTGGGCGATCTCCGTCTGCGGGCTCAGCCTGAACTGGGCCGGGCCTCCGCTGACGACCCGTTCTATCGCCGAGCGGAGAACGAAAGACGCCACGGGGTTCCGCTCCCGGCCGTGCCGCCGCCAAGTACTCCACCGATGCCCGCGCCCAACAGCCCGCCGCCGCTGGAACCGCCGACCGTGCCCCAGCAGCCGGAGCGGCGACAAGCCAACTCGCCGCAGATGCCTGATCGGGCCCTGCCGCCTGGACCCGAGTCGGAGCCGCCCCCTGGCAGCCCTGGCGTCACACCACCGGCCGCACCGCCCGCCATGCCCGGGCCCATGGGCGGGTTCGGATCGGGCCGCGGCAAGCGCATCCAGATCGTGCCGCGCGGCTCATCCGGCTTCCGCACTCAGACCTTCACTACCGCCCCGGACGAACAGGCCGTCGCCATCGTGGGCGGCGTCTCCATCTACGTCGAAGACCCCGACACGGGCGGCGTTATCGACATCAGCACCGACCGAGCCGTCGTCTGGGTCAAGAACATGAACCTGGACCAGCCCCTGGGGGACCTCGGGGGAGGCGGCATCACCCGCGACCAGATCGAACTTTATCTGGAAGGGCACGTCGAGATCCGGGCCCAGACCAGCCACAGCACCCACCGCGCAGCCCAGGGGACCAAGCTGCTGACGGCCGACACGGTCTACTACGACGTGGGTCGTAACGTCGCCACGCTGACCAACTGCGAAATCTTCGTGATGCAGCCAGGCGTGCCGGCCCCCATCGTGATGCAAGCCCGGGAAGTGCGGCAGATCAACCTCGAGCGGTTCGAGGCCAGCGAAGCAGTCTTCCACGCCAGCCGGCTCCCGAGCGATCCCGACTTGCAGGTCTTCGCCCGGTCGGCCACGCTCACCGTGGGTCAGCGGGAGCGGCGGGGCCTGTTCGGCCAGGTCTATGTCGATCCGCGGACCGGCGCCCCGATCATGATGCAGTCGCTGCATGCCTCCGCCGACGAGGTCACGCCCCGCATCATGGACGTGCCCTTCCTCTATCTGCCCCACGTGGAAGGCGACCTGAACGAGCCCTTCGGACCCGTGCGCGACGTCCGCATCCGGAGCGACCGCATCTTCGGCGTCGGGGCCCAGGTCCGCTGGGACCTGTTCCAGATTCTCGGAGCCGACTCCCCACCGGGGACGCGGTGGCTGCTCGATACCGACTACTTCAGCCGGCGGGGGCCCGCCCTCGGGACCGAATTCACCACAACGGGCGACGGGCTCTTCGGAGTGCCCGGTCACTATCAGACGCTGGCCCGAGGCTTCATCATCAGCGACTCGGGCACGGACATCCTGGGTGGCCCACGCGAGTATGACCCGCCCCGCGACCTCCGCGGCCGAGCCCTCTTGCGCCATCGCCAGGATATCGACGACCACTGGACCTTCCGCGGCCAGGTCTCCTACCTGAGCGATCGCAACTTCCTCGAGCAGTACTACCGCCCCGAGTTCATCGAGGACCTGAACCAGGAAACCTTCGCCCATCTGCAGTATGCCAGCGGCAATTTCCTGGGTGAAGTCACCGTCCAACCCAACATGCGCTCCTGGGTCAATGAGACCGAGCGGCTCCCCGAGGGCCGGCTCCATCTCGTGGGCCAGGACTTCTTCGAACTCTTCAGCTACCATGCCCATGCTTCGGCCGGTTACTACCATCTGCACAGCACCCGCGACGTGCCCTTCAATCTGCTCGGCCCCGTGCCGAACGAGTTTGACCGTTACCGGCTGCTGCCCCCTTCGAGCGACACGCCCAACTACCTCGACCAGAGCCTGGGCCGGTTCGACCTCCGCCAGGAACTGGAGCTGCCCTTCCTGCTCGGTCCGGTGAAGGTGTCGCCCTACGGCCTCCTCGATATGACCTACTACACCAACACCCTCGACGGGGAAGGCGCGGGCCGGCTCGTGGGCGGCGGCGGCGTCCGCTTCGCCATGCCCTTGACTCGGCTCTACCCCGATATCTCCAGCCTCTTCTTCAACCTCAAGGGCATCAACCACAAGGTGTCGCTCGAGGGCGAATACCGCTACATGCGCTCCAACGTCGCCTTCCGCCGGCTCCCGCTGGTCGACCGCCTGGACGACGACGCCACCGATCAGGCCCGCCGCGACCTGCGCCTCTACTACCTGGGAATGCTCACGCCGTCGCTCGCGCCGCTGCAGGCCAACCAGGTGACCTTAGCGACCAGCCCGCTTTTCGACCCGCAGTTCTTCGCCCTACGCCGCGGCCTGCTCGACTACCCGGAGGTACTCGACGATCTGCAGTTCCTCCGCATGGAAGTGCGGCAGCGCTGGCAGACCAAGCGGGGCATGCCCGGCCAGGAGCACATCATCGACTGGATGACGCTCAACCTGGCCGGCACCTGGTTCCCGGAAGCCCGGCGCGACAACTTCGACAAGCCCTTTGCCTTCCTCGAGTACGACTACTCCTGGCACGTGGGCGATCGCACGACCTTCCTCAGCTCGGGTTGGGTCGACCCGATCTCCAGCGGCGCCCGTTACTTCAACGCGGGTCTCTTCATCGAACGGCCCGAACGGCTGGCCTTCTACGTCGGCTTCCGCCAGATCGACCCGCTCGGCGTCAGCGCGCTGATCTTCAGCTCGAGCTACGTGCTCAGCCCCAAGTACCAGGTCACCCTCGCCTCGACCTACGACTTCGGTCTGGGCCAGAACCTGGGCAACGGCATCGTCTTTTCCCGCTTCGGCTCCGACCTGCAGGCCAACCTCGGCTTCACGTATGACGCCCTGCGGCGCAACTTCGGCGTGACCTTCGAGATCTTCCCGATCCTGGCGTCGCCGACGACCGGCCGCCGGGCGGGGCTGGTCAACTCGGGCCAGGCGGGTCTGATTCGCTAGCCGGCTTTGGGAGCCGGAGGGGGCGCGGGCGGCGTGACGTTGGCGATTCGCTCCAGGGCGAGCAAGAGAGCTTGAGTCCCCTTGCGGCCCAGACCCTGAGCCCGCACTGCCTCGTAAAGCTGCTTGGCCAAGGCCAGACCGGGGAGGCACAATCGCAGCCGCTCCGCCTCCGCCAGCGCGATCCCCATGTCTTTGATGAAGTGTTCGACGTAGAAGCCGGGCTCGAAGTCGCGCCGGATCATGCGGGCACCCAGCACGTTGAGCGAAAAGCTGGCCGCGGCCCCGCCCCCCACCGATTCCAGCACGCGCACCGGATCGAGGCCGGAACGATAGGCATAGAGCATGCCCTCAGCCACGCCGACCATCGTCGAGGCGATCAGAATCTGGTTGACCATCTTGGTGTGCTGCCCGGCACCGGCTGGCCCTTGATGGACAATCGTCTTGCCCATGACTTCCAGCAGCGGCCGAACGGCGGCAAGCACCGCCTCGGGCCCGCCCACCATGATCGAAAGTCGAGCCTCTCGGGCCCCGACGTCGCCGCCCGACACCGGGGCATCCAGGGCCCCGACGCCCCGGCTGCTGGCGGCTGCATGAATCTCTTCCGCGAGACTGGGTTCGCTCGTGGTCAGGTCGACGACGATCGCCCCGGGCTGGCAGCCCGCGAGCACGCCTTCCGGCCCGAGGATGACGGCCCGCACGTCCGCCGGGTAGCCCACCATCGTGCAGATGACGTCGCTCTGCTCGGCCACCTGCCGAGGCTGATCGGCCCAGGCTGCCCCACGCTGGAGCAGATCGGCGGCCTTGTCCCGAGTGCGGGTGGTGACGGTGACCCGGTAGCCGGCGGCCAGCAGATGGCCACACATGGATCGGCCCATGACCCCGGTGCCGATCCAGCCCACACGGGTGGTCGCCGGTGCCGCCAGACGGAAAGTGCTCATGGTGAACCTCGGAGGAGGGTAAGGCCGCTGCCAGGCCGCTACTTTCGGCCATTCTATGGGCCAGTCGGCGGGGACGGAGCCACGGGCTCCGCTTCGAGATTATCCCTGGCGCGTGAGCGCGGTCAGGCGGGCGTGGGCTTCCGTCTGAGCCGGGTCGATATCGAGTGCCTGGCGGTAGAGCACCCGAGCTCGGTCGGGGAAGCGGTAGGTCTCGTAGAGGTGGCCCAGTTCGACCAGAGCCCGGACGTTACGGCTATCCAGCTCGACAGCACGCTGGAGGTGGGCCTGGGCGGCGGGCAAGTTGCCACGCTGCCGCAGCAGCCAGCCCATTTCGGCATGGGCGGCGGCGGACTGCGGACTCCGGGCCAGCCAGCGTTCGGTCTGATCGACGACCTCCCGGTCGCGGCCGAGGGTCATCAGCAAGACAGCGCGGCCATGGCGGGCGGCGGCATGGTCGGAATCCAACGCTAGACATTCGTTGTAGCACTGCTCAGCGGCTTCATGCCGGCCCTGATGATGCAGGGCCGTCGCGAGGTTGTAGAGCGAATTGGGATCGTGCGGCTTGCGCTGGAGGGCTTGTTCGAAGTGGCGCTGAGCCGCCAGGGCATCGTTTTGGGCCAGGGCGGCGATCCCCTGGCGGTTGTAACTGTCCACGGCGCGCATGGAGTGGTCGGCGGCACAGCCCGAAAGCACTACCGCTAGCCAAGTCCAATGGATCCGTGCTAAACCGCGCATTTTGCCACGCCTCCACCCGGACGATAGGCACATCCGCCAAAAAAGGAAAGGCCGTTTCCCAGGTGGGTTGACGCAGGTTCAAGCAGCATGTGGAAGGGGCCCGTCCGTCGGCCTAGAATGCTGTTTGGAGATAAATCGCAAGGACCACGCCCATGGGTTATGCACGCTGGCGTCTGCTCACCGTCTGTTCGTCGCTGTTTCTGGTCGCCTGGCTGACGTCCGGCCCGGCGGCCGCTCAGCGCTCGGCCGGCAAGGCCCTGCCCGAAGGTCGCTCGACACGGGTGGTGCGCGACGTGGTCTACTACTCCGGACCCGACGCCGACCCCGTGAAGCATCAACTGGACATGTACCTGCCCCAAGAGCGCACGGGCTTTCCCGTGGTGCTCTTCGTGCATGGCGGCGGCTGGCGGCATGGCGATAAGCGGATGCTTTTCGATCTGCATGCCAAGATCGGCGAACGCTTCGTCCGACAAGGGATTGGCTTCATTGCGGTCAACTATCGGCTCTCGCCCAAGGTTCAGCACCCCGAGCATGCCAAGGACGTGGCCCGGGCGGTGGCCTGGACGGTGAAGCATCTGGCCGACTATGGCGGCGACGCCCGGCAGCTTTACCTGTGTGGACACTCGGCGGGCGGCCATCTGGTTTCGCTCCTGGCCACGGATGAGCGTTTCCTCGCGGCTGAGGGCGTGAACCTCGCCGACCTGCGAGGCGTGGTCGCCGTCAGCGGCGTCTACGAGGTGCTGCCGCAGGAATCCTTCTTCCCCTCGGTCTTCGGCAAGGACCCCGAGGCTCGGCGGCAGGCGTCGCCCCTGGCCCACGTCAAACCCGACCGGCCGCCCTTCCTCATCCTCTATGCCGACGACGACTACTTGGGACTGGACCGCATGGCCGAGCGCTTTGGCAAGGAGCTGCGGCGCTACGGCAACGAGGCCGCGGTGGAAGAGATCAAGCAGCGCGACCATTTGACGATCATCGGCCGGATGCTCACGGCTGACGATCCGACGTTGCAAGCGATCGTGAAGTTCGTGGCCCGCCATGCCCACACGCCGCTG
>CALLZJ010000374.1 GCA_937858435.1 uncultured bacterium | reverse complement strand
AATCTCGTACTGCAGCAAGCCTATGGGGGCCTTCACCTCGCACACATCCCCCACCTTTTTGCCGGCCATAGCCTGCCCGGTCGGACTGCTCAAGAGGAACTTGTTGTCGTTGTAGTCGTCCTCGCCGGGGCTGACGAACTGGAAGATCTCCTCTTCCTTCTGCGTCAACTCGAAGACGCGAACCTTGGCTCCCAGGCCCACCGTGCCGGTATCGACGCTGGACGCCTCGACGATGTCGGCCCGACTGAGCTTGTCGCGCAGGGCGTCGATCCGGGCCTGGAGCATGCCGGCGTCTTCCCGGGCGGCATGATACTCGGCGTTTTCACGCAGATCGCCCAGTTCCCGGGCGGCAGCGATGCGTTTCGCCACCTCCACGGCTTCGACGTTGCTCATCCGATCCAGGTCGGCCTTCAGGCGCTCATAGCCTTCCTTGGTCATGGGAATTCGGGCTTCGTTGCTCATGCGGTCATCCTCCCACGACGGCCTGAAGGGGCCGGCATACAAACGGAAAACCAAGGGCGGCAAGCCCCTGGTTTACGCGAACGAACTTCAAAGGGGAATTATAGCACTCCCGCCCCCGGGGCCAATGCCATCCGCCCGCAATCCCCATGGGTGGCCCAGCCTCCGCCTGTTGGGCCGGGCTGCTGGCCCACTCTGGCCACTCGGCTCTGTCCACCTTTGGGCCTCTCTACGACAATAGACCCTGATGCCAACCGATCCCCCTTGGGAGTGCCGCCATGCCCGCCACCGATCCCCTGCCCTTGCGTCGCATCGACCACGTCCGTTTCTTCGTCGGCAACGCCAAGCAGTCGGCCTACTTCTACCGCAATGCCTTCGGGTTCGACGTGGTGGCGTATGCCGGCCTGGAGACCGGCATCAAGCATGAAGCCCGCTACCTCCTCAAGCAGGGGCTCATTCAGTTCGTCATGGTCTCCTCCTTGCATGACGACCACCCGGACAACTTCCGGCTGGGTAAGCATGGCGACGGCGTCTGCGACATCGCCCTGGAGGTCGACGACGTCCGCCGTTCCTTCGATTCTGTCGTGGCCCGAGGCGCCAAGTCGGTCATCCCGCCCACGGCCCTCGAAGACGAGCACGGCGTCTACGAGTTCGCCACCATTGCCGCCTACGGCGACACCACCCACAGCTTCGTCAACCGCGACCGCTACCGCGGCGCCTTCGCCCCGGGCTTCAAGTCCCTGGCCGATGATCGCTACGGCCCCCGGCAGATGCACCCGGTCGGGCTCAAGTCCATCGACCATATCGTCGCCAACGTCGAAGAAGGGCAGATGAACGAGTGGGTCGAGTTCTACGAGAAGGTCATGGGCTTCAACTTGCTCGTGAGCTTCGACGACAAGGACATCAGCACCGAGTACTCGGCCCTCATGTCCAAGGTCGTGCAGGACGGCAAGGGGCGGATCAAGTTCCCCATCAACGAGCCGGCCAAGGGCAAGCGGCGGTCGCAGATCGAGGAGTACCTGAACTTTTACCACGGGCCCGGCGTGCAGCACATCGCCCTCACCACGGGCAACATCATCGAGACCGTCTCCAACCTCCGCAAGAACGACGTGAGCTTCCTGCACGTTCCTCGGTCCTACTATGACGAACTGCCCGGCCGCGTGGGCAAGATCAACGAGGACATTGAAGCCCTGGCGGGGCTGGGCATCTTGGTGGACCGGGACGACGAGAGCTACCTCCTGCAGCTCTTCACGAAGCCGCTCCAGGATCGTCCCACGCTCTTCTTCGAGATCATTGAACGCCACGGCGCCCGGAGCTTTGGCAAGGGCAACTTCAAGGCGCTGTTCGAGTCGATCGAACGGGAGCAGGCACTACGCGGCACGCTCTAGGTACCCCTCCGCCCGGGCTGCTACCGGGCGGCAACCCCATGCAAGGAATCCCCTCGTGGCGAAAACCACCTGCCCGGTCACTCGTGCTGAGTTCGTCGGGGCGGCACAGCCGCTCGAAGTCATCATCAATGGCGTGCCCCTCATGGCAGAGAAGAAAGAGTTCTCGACGGGTTCGTTCGGCTGGTACTTGAACGGGAAGACGACCGTTAAGATCGGCGACAAGGCCGTCTCGGTCCAGATCGGCATGAACATGACCGTGGTGGGATCGAAGGAGGCGTAACGAAAATGCCCCCGCGCCAGCGGGGGCAGATCGGTTTGAGAGCGGAGAGGGCGGGATTCGAACCCGCGGAGGCGCTTGAAGCACCTCACCGATTTAGCAAACCGGCGCTTTCGACCACTCAGCCACCTCTCCAAAGGGCCGACCTCCCCATCACTGTATCGCTTCGTCGCGGGTGGACAACCCCGATTTAGACCGGGCGATCGGTGCTACCCGCTACGGGGCGGACAGCGCCGACGCCAGCTCGGTTCGCGCTCCACGGCGCTAGGACACGAAGCCCGCCTGCATGACCTTGATGCCCTTGAGCGCCATCTTGAGCGCCTCGGGATTCGGAGCCACTTCGAGGGCAACGGCCCGGTCGATCTCGCCCGCCTCCACCAATTGCCGCAGGTGGTCGTTGAAGTCGACCATGCCTTCCTGAGCGCAGATGCGGATGGCGTCGGCGATCTTCTTGTCCTCTTCCTTGATCATCAGTTCCTTGATGATGGGGTTGACGAGCATGACCTCGATGGTCGGCACGCGCCCCTTGCCCGGCTTGAGGGCCGGCAGCAGCTTCTGGCAGATGACCGACTTCAGGTTAAACACCATCGCCTGGCGGATGGCGTGGTGCATGTCGGCCGGGAAGAGGTCGAGGATGCGGCTGATCGTGGACGGGCCGGACGAGGCATGGATCGTACCGAACACCAGGTGGCCCGTCTCGGCGGCGTTGATGGCCGCCTCGAAAGTGTCTCGGTCGCGCATTTCGCCCACGAGGATCACGTCCGGGTCTTCACGCACCACGTGCTTGAGGCCGATCTGCCAGTCCAAGACGTCGAGCCCGATCTCGCGCTGGTGGATGATGGCCTTCTTATCCGTGAACACGTACTCGATCGGATCTTCGAGGGTGACGATGTTGACCGGCTCGCGCTCGTTGATGTAGTCGAGCATGGCCGCGATTGTCGTCGACTTGCCCGACCCCGTGACGCCGGCCAATAGGATCAGACCTTGATCGAGCATGCAGAGCCGCTCGAAGACAGTCGGCTCGCCTGGCTTACGGATCTTGTCGTGGTCGGGGATGCACAGACCGAGCTTCTCGAAGCTGGGGATGTTGTTGCTCACGCGCCGAGCCACGCAGCTTAGCTTGCCGCGCTGGTAGAAGAGGTTGACGCGGAAGCGGCACTCGTCGTCGCCGATGATGTAGGCGAAGTCGGCCCCGCCCGTCTCCTTCAGGATGGCTAGGTAGTGCTCCTTCATGACGCTGAAGAAGAGACGTTCCATGTCCTCCTGGGTCAGCGGCCGCATCTCCATGCGCCGGATCACGCCGCGGAGCCGCATCATGGGTGGCTGCCCGACCTTCAGGTGCAGGTCCGACCCCTCATACTTCATGACCATGCGGAAGAGCTTATTGACCTCGGGCTCGGCTTTGCGCGCTAGTTCGGCGGGCCCGCGGGGGGCGCTCGCGGACTCGGCTCCACCGTTTGCCGGCGGGGCCCCGCTCACGGCAAAGGGCGAAGTGGTCTCGGCGGTCGGCGACGTGGCCACGGCTTCAGTTGCCATCGGACATCGGCTCCTGAGGGGAGGCAAGTGAAAACGGCGGCCCGCGGCCACCGGCATCCTCGGCTGACAACTCCCTATTCTAAGCACCCTTGCCTGGCAACGCAAAACCTTTGCCCGCCGCCCGTCCCCCCGGCCGGGAAGGTGTAACGATTGTGCCGCGATTGGCCGGCCCGAAGCCGGACCCGTCGCGGGGGCAACCCGGCACCAAGTTGGAAGGCGGGGCTAGCGCGGAAGCTGGGGGCCACAGGCCGGACGCACCAGTGAGTCAAGTCGGCATCAGGGAGATGAAGGCGAACTGCGCGATCGGCGCAAGTTGAAAACTCGGTCATTCCCACTGCGACACTAGTTCATCATGTATGTGAGAATAGTTTCCGATAGTAGCAGTAGCAGCGATTGTACCCGTTGTTGAACAATGCAAGCTAGAGGAGGACGAGAGATGATCCCTTTAGGTGGGCGGCGCCTGGCGGTGCTCTTTGTCTGCTTGGGATTGGCGTCGTGTCAGCCGTTTTCCATTCCTTGTAGCCTCGGCGGATCGGACTGCGACGACGAGTGTGGTCGGCGGGCGCGGGTGTGCCACGAGCCGACGATCATGTCGCTTGCCGAGGACCTCGATTGGGTCCAGCGGCGTATCGACGAGTATGGGAGCGTCACAGCCAAAATACCCGACGTGTGGGGTCAGGCCCGTCTAACGAAGTATCGTCACGAATACGAAAGAGAAATGGCCGACGAACTTGGTCGATTCCAACTCACGGTCCAGGGAAGCGTAGCCCGCTCGGACCAGGCCTACCTGGCCAACGCCATGGCGTTATCGGCCGCGGTGCAGGCACGTCCAAGCGTGCGGCCAAACCCCACGCCCGCCATTGCGCCCACGATGGCTCCTGCGACCGCGCCGCAGGTCGTGGTCCTCGAACGGACGACCGAAACCAACATCACCAAGGAAACAGGAACAGAGACGACCAAGACCAGGGAAGGCCTGCCGCCGGCCCCCACGACCGCTTCCACACCTGCTCCCGCGGCCGCGCCTCCAGCAGAGCCCCCGCCCTTCAATCCCATAGATCCTTCCGATCCCACTGCGCTAATCACCAGCACCGATTCGTTCATCAAGCGCATCGAAACAAGGCTTCCTGGCGCCTTGGGCTTTGCCACGATCGGTGCCGGTGGAATCACCCTTGAACCAACCGAGCGACTCAATCAGAAGTCGCGTTACTTGCAGCACCTGCAAGAGTTGCGGCGGATCAACGAAGGTGACGACGTCGCCGACTCGCCTGGCTATGCGCTGCACTTGATGCGGATTCCTGTATCCGTCTTGCCGGGCCGCCGGACCGACCATGGCTACGGGGCGGAGATCATGTTCAGCCTCGAACCCGTGCTCGGGCCGGAGTTGCTCTCGGTCACATTCCGCAATCTGGTGACCAACGACGTCGTGGACCAGATGAGCCAGGTGCTCGTGCAGTTTTTGAACAGTCCGGAGGGGCGAGATCCTTCCAAAGCAGTTCAGCGTCAGGGAAGCACCCAGCCGCAGTCACAGGCTGTCAATCAGGAGCAGACTCAGACATTCGCAGAGGGGCAGACTTCGGATTTCCATGAGCGTCAGCCACCGACAGATGAAGGCTTTCGAGCCGCCGCTATCACGTGGACTGAGCGTTCCACGACCACACTCCGCCTGCCGAGCATAGGTGCCCAGCGGACCCGCAATTCCCGGTTTGCGTATCCGGGAACCGCAGTTAGAGACGTTATGGGTGTCGGCAATAACGAAGCTCTCACTTGGATGTGCATTCGTGTCCGCGAGGCATTTCAGCGCCACTTCGCTCGTGGTGAACGAGTCCATTTACCCGATGTGCAGGCCTATGTGCGGGAAGAGGTGGCGGCTGCCTATCGTGCCATTCTCGACGATCCTCATGCATTCCAGGTCTACATGAGTGCTTGCACCCCCGAACTTGCCGAAGCCATTCGCCGACGTGACCGGCAACGGCTCAAGCAACTCCGAAACAGCTTCCTCGATCAACTGCGAACCAGCGACAGTAAGCGCACCCCGGCCGGAGACTGGGCCTGGGCCATCACCGTGGAAGCAGCCCTGCTCAACGTGCAGCTCATGGAGGATATTCGTGAGACGGCATCCTCCAAGGGGCACGTGCCGCCGCCGGAGCATCCCTGGCTCGACTTCTATAATCCTCGGCCCGATCCCAACACGGTGCGGAAATTCAACGAATACGTCGCCCTGCGCTGGCCCATCCACGTCTTCGCCCTCGATCCGGTCACACAGGATCAGAACATCACGGACTCGCTCAGTCGGCGGCGCGAGCTGCAATTTGCCATGTCGCTAGCCTTCGTCAGCGGCCAACTCAGCGCCCGAAATCTGACGCGCTATTCCCGCCGACTCGAAGCGGAGTTCGAGACCATTGACCTCAACCGCACCGTCGTCGGCTTCTCGCACGGCGAGCATACGTTCGGCTGGCGTTTCTATCCCCGCTTCCAGACGCCCGACACGGAGAGTAATTTGACCGTGCTGGGGCGCGACCTGCTCTGGGGTGGGCCAAGCAAACGCTCGGAGATCAGGCAGCGCCGTCTCGAACCGGGCGCCCGCGAATGCGTCGCCCTGGTCATCATGCCCTCGTTTGTTCCCTATGCCCGGATCAACGTGTCGAGCAACTGGTTCAACATCAACAACCCCCGGAAGAAGGAGCTTGTGACCACCGATGCCATGCGCATCAGCCGGGTGGTTAAGGCGATCCATAACTGCGCCACCGTGGTCCAGGATGCCGACTGTTACCGGGACGGCGACTTTGTCCGCTTGCTGGCCAAGGCTCGGCAACTCGAGACTCGGCTGCCCTTGCAAGACATGCTCGTCCAGTTGCCCTACGAGAGCACGCCCCGCGGCTTCGAGTTCTTCAACGGCGGGACCACCGACTTGGCTCCCGAGCTGAGCGGCTGGTACGGCGAACCGGGCATCGACACCACGCGAGAAACGACTTTGTTCCTCATCGGCGACCACTTCAGCGTCCATGAAACCAAGGTCATTGCGGGCGGTCAGCCGGTGAAGTACGAGTTGCTCAGCCGCCAAGTCATGCAGGTGGTGATTCCCGCTGGCGTGAACGTCGAGACCTTCAAGGACGGCGACAAAGAGCGCGCCGTCGTGGACATTCACGTGGCCACGCCCTACGGTGTCTCGCCTCATCTCAAGGTCGACGTGGTGTCACCCAAGCCTGCCGCAGCGGCGCCGACACCGGCACCAGCCGTTTACAGTGTCAAGAGTGAAGCCAACGTGCTGCAAATCCAGTATTACCTCAAGCGGCAGCCCGACAAGTCCTACAAGATCGAGTTTGTCAAGGCCATCGCGAGGAACCCGCTGGCCATCGCTTGGAAGGAAAGTAGTGGCATTGTGCTCAAGGCCATCGACGTCCATTTCGAGTTCGACCTTAAGAACGGATCGCGAGCGTTTCCCGTTCAGGGCGTCACCGAGAAGGGCGGCGCCTTCGTGCTTAGCGATGACCAACAGAGGGTGCTCGCCAAGTGCATTTTGGAAGCAGTCAGTCGGCAGGGTTCGTTCACGCCCGACCAGTCGCTACCGGCCGAACTCTTGACCTCCAAGGTGATGGTCACGCCGGTCAACGGTTCTCATGCCGTCCAGCCGGTCCAGGCGGCCAATCAACTCAAGGCCGAGCTGAAGATGGTCGATCCGGGCATCCTGCTGCGGGGCAACCACATCATCGTGGTCTATCGCGACGCGCCAGAGGGCAAGGGGATCGTGTTCGACTCGGTCGAGAAAGCCAGCGACTTGGTCCTGCAATGGGACCTGGGGCCGGTCATTAAGGACATCAAGAGCGTGGAAGGCAGCCCCTTTGTCCTAGACGATTGCACGACGGAACGGTTGGACGGGCCCCTTACGATTGCAACTGACCTGACGTGGCCAGAAGACAAGAACGCGCTCAAGCTCATTGGCAAAGAAGACTGGAAGGGCCTGGGGGAAGCAGTGATCGCCAAGATCAACGACTGGAACGCGAAGCAGCCCAAGGCCTGCCTGCCTAGGTTGGTTCGGTTGGGCCTAGTCAAAATGCAAACGGGTGACGGCGAAACGTGGACCGTGGCCAACACGATCACGTTCGAACTCAAGAAGAAGCCGTCCTTGACTGAGTCGAACTAGGGCCGCCGAGAAGCCGTGGCTCGAGGAGGTGGCTGGCTTGGGCGGCGGGGGTGTGCTACACTCCCGGCGAGGCGTTTCTCGCAGGGTTGACCGGTGCCCCCAGCGCAGCCTTCCCGTTCATCGCCCCGAGCCGCGGCCCAGTGGATGCCGCTGGTGTACGAGGAGTTGCGTGGACTCGCGGCGGCCAAGCTGGCCCGCGAAGCGGCGGGCCAGACGCTGCAGCCCACCGCGCTCGTCCATGAAGCCTTCCTGCGGCTGGCGGAGGGGGAGTTTGCCAATCGGCCCCACTTTTTGGCCGCTGCGGCCGAGGCGATGCGCCGCATCCTGGTCGATCATGCCCGGGCCAAGCAGGCCCAGAAACGTGGCGGTCAGGGGCAGCGGCTAGACTTGGACCAGGAACCGGCGATCACGCCACCCTTGCCCCCCGCCGAACTACTGGCTCTAGACGAAGCCCTGACCCGGCTGGCTCAGGAAGACGAGCGGGCGGCGGAGTTGGTTAAGCTCCACATCTACGTCGGCCTTTCGCTCGAAGAGGCCGCGGAAATGCTCGGATTCTCCCGGGCCTCGGCCTACCGCGAATGGGACTATGCCCGAGCTCACCGTCAAGTTCCCCGACGCCAGTTACTCGGCCAAGTTCTTTCCAACGGATGATCCTTCAGATCGCAAGTCCGGCTATTCGACCGTCATGGTCCCCGGCGGCGGGCCCGCGGCATCCGTGGTGAACAGGGCGGAAATGACGCTGCGGATTTCGCCTGGGAATTACTGGATGTTTGTCAGTAGGGCTGGCCAGTTCGTCGAACGCCGCTTTGTGCGTGTTCCCTGGGGCGGGTCGCAGTTGGTGGAGGTGGGCGCTACCCAGAAAAACCTGGCCGAAGTGATTCCTAGTTCCGAACCGGACATCAAGTGGATCGAGCGCGTGTCCGCGGGGCCGGGGCTCTTTTCCATCCGTGCCACCCCGGCGGTGGCGAATCGCTATGGCACCTCCAACAATGGCATCGTCGTCATCCTCG
>CALLZJ010000373.1 GCA_937858435.1 uncultured bacterium | reverse complement strand
GTCGGAGAGAGACGATTCGAGCGGTTGGCGCTCGGGGCCGCGAGCGGACGTTGCACAGCCTCTAGCAAGGCCAGAGCCACGGGATGAGCCGGGACTCGGACGGCCACGGTCGGCCCTCCGCCCGACACGACGTCGGGCACAGCAGCCGACCTCGGCAGCACCAGTGTCAGCGGACCGGGCCAGAAACGGCTCGCCAACCGGGCGGCCGCTTCCGGCCAGTGGGTCACGAGCGGCTGAGCCACGGCGGTGTCGGCCACATGCACGATGATCGGATTGCGGTGGGGTCGGCCCTTGGCTAAGTAGATGCGTTCAACGGCGGCCGCGCTGGTGGCGTCGGCTCCGAGACCATAGACGGTCTCGGTCGGGAAGGCCACGAGCCCGCCCCGAAGCAAAATGGCCGCCGCCGTCGCCAGCGACCCGGCCAGCCGCCCCGGATCAGTCGTAAGAACAATTGTGTTCATGAACCCGCACTCTCAGTGCCGGCCCTAGCTCAGCATCTGTTCCATCACGCGGTAACCGGCCGGTACCATGCCGACTTTCTGATAAGTCAACCGCGCGGCCGTATTGTGATCTTCGACATAGAGCCGCAGCCCGATCACGTCCCCTGCTTGCCGAGCCTGGTCCCGGGCATGCTCGTGGAGTCGGCGGTAGACACCCTTCCCGCGTGCCGAAGGGGCCACGTAAACGCTCTGAATCCACCAGAACCAGCCGCAGCGCCAATCGCTCCATTCGAGCGTGATCATCAGTTGACCAATGACCTGGTCGCCCTCGGTGGCGACGAAGTAGCGCCCCTTGGCCGGATCGGCGAGCACGGCCTGCACCCCGGCCCGGAGCTTGGTCTCGTCGAGTACCTTGCCCTCGGTTTCCCGTGCGATCGCGGCATTGCCTTGAACCAGGGTCTCGAGGTCAGCCGGGACCGCGGAACGAATCTGCATGTTCATGACGGTCTAGCCATACGGAAAACGACTGCCCCGCGGCGAGGGTTTAATCTGGTCGATCTTCAGCCGCGGTTTGTTGCGAAAGGGATTGTAGAGCGGGTCGCCCAACAGCACCATCTGCCAACTGTTGACCGGTAGCGTGCGGAAGTAGCACTCGACCAGGGTGTAGCGGCCCGTCATCAGGAAGCCGAAGAACTCCGCTGGCCTGGGAAAAGCGAACAGGTAGGGCTCGGCAACGGCACCCATCGTCGCCGCCGCCCCATCCATCAGCAGGTTGGGACACCAATAGCGGTTGCCGGCCCGCAGCGACACGGCCTCCAGGCTGGCAATGTGCACGGCGACGGCACCGCGGACGAACTGGTTGCTCGGAATGTAGCTGGCCAGCGAATACCAACCGCAATAGAAGACCGCATCCGGACAACTGCCCGCCGGGAACAGCCTGGAGGTAGGCTCGTACGTTGCTGGAAAGCCCGCCTCGTTCTGGGCGAGGCGATAGAGTTCGCGCAGGGACTCGTCATAGCCGCCGTAGCTCGTGCCCGTGGGGTCCGCTCCGACGTCGAACCCGTCTCCCTTGCCGTCTACGTAGACATGGCCCGTAAGATCACCGTCGGATTCGACCGCCAATGCGTCGTCAATCATCCGCTTGATCACGGTGAGGGATGGCCCATCGAGCCGGCAGGTCATGACCACGGGCGGGGCCTGCATGCGCCGCGCTGGGCTGAACTGCCAGTGGAGCGGGTTCGGCAGCCAGCGGGCAAGCGGATAGTCGCCCCACCACAAGAGCGCTAGCTCGCTGTCGACCGCGGCCACACTTTGGTCCTGGCTCAGCAGGATGATTTGCTCGTCGAGCTTCCGGTCCTGGACGGTCAGCCTATCGAGGTGTAGCTTGGCCTCGGCAACCTGATTGCTTAGAGCGGGGTTCTCTTTGGCGGCCGTCTGCTTATTCGCCAGGTTCTCCTTGGCGGCCCGCAGCCGAGGTTCGAGATGGGCCCGCTCCTGCTTGAGGACGCCAATCCGCCGTTCATCCTCGGGCCGGGTGCTCTGGGCTGCCACCCGCAAGGGCACGCCATTAACAGTCAGAAGCACCTTGACCTGCCCACGCCGCTCCGCCAATCGAGCCCGGAGCGGGTCGCGGATGAGCCGATCGAAGTCCGCCCGGCTGACTTCCTCGGTCAGCGGCATGGGCAGGGAGACAATGTGCTCCCGGGGCACGCCGCGGCGATGGGCATAGTATTCGGCCAGTTCGATGGAAGGGCCTGAGTCGGCGTTGGCCAGAATGAAGACATCTGCCGGTCCGAGATCGGCGCTAGCTACACCGGGAGCGACGAGGGCCCAGACGACCAGCAGGGCCAAGCCGACCCTACTCATACCGCAGCGCCTCGATGGGATCGAGCTGGCTTGCTTTGGCGGCAGGATAGTAGCCGAAGAAAACGCCGATGAGGGCCGAGACGCTGAACGCCAGGGCGATGTAGAAGAGCGAGATGGTCATCGGCCAGTTCAAGAAACGGGTGATGAGCGCCGCTGAGGCGATGCCGAGCGTGACGCCGATGAACCCACCGACGAGGGACAGAATGATCGCTTCGAGCAAGAACTGATTGCGGACGTTGCCAGGCGTCGCTCCAACGGCCATGCGGATGCCGATCTCGCGGGTCCGCTCGGTCACGGACACGAGCATGATGTTCATGATGCCGATGCCGCCCACGAGCAACGAGATCGAGGCGATGACGACCACGAGCATATTGAGGGTGCTGATGAGGAAGACGCCGATCTCGGCCATCTCCTCGACGCTCTTGACGTCGAAGTCGTCAGGTTGGTCCGAGCGGAGGCGATGGCGCTCGCGCATGATCTTGCGAATCCGGGCCACGGCATCGTCGAGGTAGGCCTGGTTCTTGACGCCGGCCACGATGATGGCGATCCGCTGGTCCAGCGCGATCTTGTTCTGCAAGGTTGTCATGGGAACGAAAATCTGGTCGTCCTGGTCCTGGCCGAGAGGATTGGCCCCCTTGGGCTCCATGACGCCAATGACTTCAAGCGAGACGTTCTCGATGCGAATGCGTTCGCCGATCGGGTTGCGCTTATTGGGGAAGAGGCGACGGCAGATTGTGTCGCCGAGCAGGCAGACATTGGCGGCCTTTTTGATGTCGGACTCGTTGAAATAGCGGCCGGCGCCACCGGGCAGCTTGGCTAGTTGCCAATTGCGAATCTTGAAGATCTCGGGTCGCAGTCCGACTGCCGTGGTGCGCCGCATGCCGAACGGCGAGTGGGCCGCCACGGGCATGGGCTGGGACTCCGCTACGCCAATGAGCATGCGTCTGAGTTCGGGGTCATCGCGCAGGGCCTGGGCATCTTCGCTGGTCAACGGCACGACCTGGAGCACCAGACCCGTGGTCGTCTGGCCACCCGGCCGGATAAGAATCAGGTTCTTACCCACGCTGTCCAGGCTCTCGTCGAGCTTCTCGCGGGCACCGCCACCCGCGGCGACCATGGCAATGACCGCCATGATGCCGATGACGATGCCCAGACTCGTCAGCGTGCTGCGCCCCTTGTTGATGAACAGGGCTTCGATGGCGATGCGAAAGGCGGAAAAGAAAGTCATGCGCCAAACCTGCGGGGAGTTCTGCGAAAATCAGCTATCGGGCCAGGGCTTCCATCTGGCACTGCGCTCAGCCGCCAGCGACTGCGCGTCTCGGGTTAGCCATTGGCGACCTTGGCCGGCCAGACGGTCTTGAGCGGAATGGTCGGACGCACCACACCGTTCTCGAGTTCAGCTTGCGCCGGTCGCCGCGCTTCGGCCGGATGATGGTTTATCTCGTCGCTGGCAATCTGCCCATCGCGGACGACGATGATGCGCTTGGCATGGGCGGCCACGTCGGCCTCATGGGTCACGATGATGAGCGTCTGGCCGATCTCGCGATTCAGCCGCTGAAACTCCGCCAGAATCTCCACGGAGGTCTCAGAGTCGAGATTGCCCGTCGGTTCATCGGCGAGAATGATCTCAGGGTCGTTCACTAGCGCCCGGGCGATGGCCACCCGCTGTTGCTGCCCACCCGAGAGTTGACTGGGTAGGTGATGAGCCCGATCGGCCAACCCCACAAGTTCCAGTTTCGTCAGGGCCCGTCGGCGCCGTTCCCACCAGCCGGCACCGGCATAGACCAGCGGCAAGCAGACGTTGTCCAGGGCCGATTGCCGCTTGAGCAGATTGAAGCTCTGGAAGACGAAGCCGATCTTCTTATTGCGAATCCGGGCCAATTGGGCCTTGGAGAGCTTGCTGACGTCCTCGCCACCGATCCAATAGCTGCCGCTCGTGGGGCGATCGAGGCAGCCCAGGATGTTCATGAGCGTTGTCTTGCCCGAGCCGCTCTGACCCATGATGGCGACGAAGTCATTCTTCTGGATTTCCAGGGTGACGCCTCGCAAGGCGTGGACCTGGACAGAGCCGTTGCCTCCGTACGTCTTCCGCATGTCGCGGATTCTTATCAACGAAGTCACGAGTCCTCTCCGTGCACGGCGCGGCGACCTAACGTCCTTGACCCCGTTCCATTCTACCTCAGCGTAATGCCCTTGGCCCCGAAAAAGGTCGTGGGCTCGGCGACGGGCGGCCCTTCAATCACCACTTCCTTCCCTTCCTTGGCCCATTCCGCACCGTCGAGAGGCAACACCTGGGTCCAGGCGCCGTCCGAGGCCCCTCGTCTCATGAAGACGAGCTTCATCTCCTTGTTCTGCCAAATCCAGAGCGGTGCGAATCCCTGATTGCTCGAGTCGTCCAAGCGCTGTTGATCCTCGTTCGACATCGGATCAGGCCGGAACTGAAGGGCGACGTTGGGCACGGCCAGGACCTGCTCTACTTCCCGGGTCGTGATGTCCACGTTGGCGGTCAGACCCGCCTTGAGCGGGTGCTGGCCTACCGTTTCGGACTGATAATCGACGTCGATGGTTACGGTGTAGTTGGCCGGCCCAAGAAAGCCCGGACTCATTTCCAAGCCGCTCGGCATCCGCATGGTCGTGGTCGAGGGAACGTCAGCAATGCGCACGACCCGCCCCGTAAAGGTCACACCCTCACCTGAATAGGCTTCCAGAGTGAACCGTGCGGCCTGACCGACTTTGATTTGCGTGATGTCCCCTTCTCCCACCTGGGCCAGCACTTCCCAGGCCTGGGGATTGGGCATGATAACAAAGAGGGGCGTAACCTGCGGCGAAATCGTAGCGCCGAGAACGACGGCGTGGTTGCGGTCCAGAATAAGCCCTTCAATGGGAGCACGGATCGTGAGTTGCTCCAGGAAGCGATTGGCCGTCCGCTGACCGGCCATGGCCTTGTCGTAGTTCGCCTCGGCAGTCTTGATCGCGGACTCGGCCTCCGTGACCTGGGCAAGCATGAGTCTTAAATGAGCATTCGCTTCCCGCACGCCCTGCTCAGCCTTGTCCTTGTCGCCCTGAGTCGTGACTTCGGGGCGCTCCAGGACACGTTTCCTCTCGACTTCAGCCAAGGCGAGGAGTTCACGCGCACGCACTTCGCCTGCCCTAGCTTTCTCCAGACTGGCTGACGCCTGCACCTTGCTGGCCTCGGCTAGCGCGACGGCCACGCGGGCCTCGTCGAGCTTGGCCTGCACCAAATCGTCGTCTAGGCGCAAGAGGGGCTGCCCCTTGGTCACCATCTTGCCGACTTCGGCTTCGGGATAGATGTGGACGATGCGGCCGATGGGCACGTCGATCGTGACGATGGTACGATCCTTCGGTGCCAGCCGCCCCACGGCGGAGACCTTCTCGACGATGCGCTCACGGGTTTCGAGCTTGCCCAAAAGCTTGGGGCCATTGGGGCCTTGAACGCGGTCGTAGTGATTGACGTAGTACCAGCCCGCAGCGCCGGCGGCAGCGACGATCACGATGAAGAAGAAGAGGTAACGCATAAAGCGGAATCCTCGGTTCAACGGCATGGAGTGCGATGAGGTGGCTAGCCGATGCAGTTGCCCGGCTCGGTTGTGGCGTTACTCAAACACGATAGGGCCAAGCGCTAGAGCACTGCCCCGAACGCCTCTCCACGAGAATGCAGACGTGGCGCAACCACGTCTAGATCACTTGCTTTATTCTAGATGGTTTCTGGGTCTTCGCCAGACGGTTTTCCGTGCAAACCATTAAAGTCCAGGGAGATGGGCATGCTGAAATTTCGCCAGTCTGCTCAGCTTAACTTAGGCGAGGTCTCGGTCCTCAAACAGTACCAAGCCGAAGATGAGTGCCATGGCCGTATAGATGAGCCCATGCAACCAGGCATGACCGACGTAGGTCCAGGGTACGTCGCTGATGCCCTGGGCCAGCGTCTGCCCCACGTCGTAGTAGCCCAGCGAGGGTAAGGCGAACCCGAACACTTGAGCGAAGAAGGTCACGAGCCGATCGCCGCCGGCTTGGGTCTCGAGGACCGTGGTGATGCGGCCAGCGAAGAAGAAGCCGAAACAGACCACGAGATTGAGCACGAGCGGCAGACGCGTGGCCAGAGCCACCGCCAGAGCGGTAAGGATGGTCACCTGGCAGAAGATCAGAATCGGCCCCGCGGCCATGGCGTGGATCGACACCAAGATCATCAGAAAGTATTCCAGCGGCGACATGACGACCAGGGGCAAACGCCGGGTAAACTCCTGAACGGCTTCCACCAGGTAGCGGGGCCCTGCCAGGTCGTCCAGCCCCTCGTAGTTGATTTTGAAGTTGATCGTGAAGCCCAAGAAGATGGTGAGCACGACCGCCATGAGCAGGGCGGAAAGCAAGATGCCGAGGAACTTACCGGAAATGAACTGCCACCGAGCGACGGGCTTACTGAGAAGCGTGATCGCCGTCCGCCCTTCAATCTCCTCGGCAATGGACAGGGCCGCGGTCACGATCGTGAGAATGAGGCAGGGCAACAGGATGGCGTCGAGCTGCAGATCCTTCATCATCTTGAGGTCTTCACCCAGCGTGAAGTAGGGGATGAAGACGGCCAGAAACATGAAAAACATCGAGGCAATGAGCAGGACCCAAAAGAGCGGCTGCCGAATCGACTCGCGGTAGGCCGCCTGGGCAATCGCCATCGTCTTGCCGCTAACGGGTCCGACAGCCAGGTAGATCAGACTGCCGATGATGAGCACCAGCGTGGCGAGTGTGACGAAAACAGGCGTCATGCATGACCTCGGAAGCCAAAATCTCTGAAGCCAGCGCTTAGTGGCGGATATCGAAGCCCGTCAGGCCCTCGAGGGGCTCATCCGTCGTGGCGACGTCGCTGATGCAGCCTTCGAGCCTCTCCGCCAGTCCGCTCCGCAGTTGGGCGATGGACTCCGCCGATCCTTCTACGACCAGTTCGACGGTTCCGTTCGGCAAATTTCGGACCCAACCACCCAGGTTCAGGGCCCGGGCCAGCCGCAAGGCCGTTACCCTAAACCCCACCCCCTGCACCCGGCCATGGAAGATCATCCGCTGACGTAGCATGCGTCTTGGACCGACGTTCGGGTCCCATAACCTCATGACCAGCGGCACCGTGGCCGCGCCGGGGACAACCTTCTTCCTGATCTAGCCAAAGCGACCGGCCCTGGCGAGTCCTACCGCCGCGCTGCCAGGAGAACCGAACAGGCGCAACACACGAATTTCGGCTGGCTGACGCCCCTGCCGTGCGGATAGGATACAGATATCCTGCCCCAATTCTCCTCCAGGAGCCCACCTCATGCCGTCCCGTCCGAATCGCCGTGATGCCCTCAAGGCCGGTGCCGCCTTGGCCGCCGTGTCACCCCTTCCCGGCCTGGCCAACCCCGCAGTCCATCCCGGACATGACAGCACGATCCGCGTCGCCCTCATTGGCTGTGGCGGCCGGGGCACTGGTGCCGCCGCCGACGCCCTCAACTCCAAGCAAGGGCCGGTCGAATGCGTTGCCATGGCCGACGTGTTCCCTGGGCGACTTGCGCAGAGCCACAAGACTCTCAGTAACGACTTCAAGGAACGCTTCAACGTTCCCACCGAGCGGCAGTTCGTCGGCTTCGATGCCTACCGCCATGCCATCGACTGTTTGCGGCCCGGAGACGTGGCCATCCTCGCCACGCCACCCGCCTTCCGCTGGCCGCACTTCCAGTATGCCATCGAGAAGAACGTCCATGTTTTCATGGAGAAGCCCGTGACCGTGGACGGACCCACCAGCCGCCGCATGCTCAAGCTCGGCGAAGAGTCGGTGGCCAAGAACCTCAAGGTGGGCGTCGGCCTCATGTGCCGGCACTGCGTGGCCCGCCGCGAACTCTTCGACCGCATCCGCGACGGTCAAATCGGGGACATCGTTCTCCTGCGGGCCTATCGCCAGCTTGGCCCCACCGCTCATGCCTTTGCCAAACGCAAGCCGGAAGGCATGAGCGAACTGCTCTACCAAATCCGCGAGTTCCACGCGTTTCTCTGGGCCAGCGGCGGCGCCTTCAGCGACTTCCTCATCCACAACATCGACGAGTGCTGCTGGATGAAGGACGCCTGGCCGATCCATGCCAAGGGCGCAGGCGGCCGGCACTACCGCGGCGATTACGTCGACCAAAACTTCGATACCTACTCGGTCGAGTATACCTTCGCCGACGGGGCCAAGCTCTTTCTCGAAGGGCGGACGATGGTCGGCTGCCACCAGGAGTTCGCCAGCTACGCCCATGGCAGCAAGGGCTCGGCGGTGATCTCGGCCTCGGGGCATTCCCCGGCCCGCTGCCGCATCCACAAGGGCCAAAACCTGGCCAACTCCGCCGACCGCGTCTGGGCCTACCGGGAGCGCGAGCCCAGCCCCTATCAGGTGGAATGGGATCACCTGCTCGAGGCCATCCGCCAGGATAAGCCCTTCAACGAAGTCAAACGCGGAGTCGAAGCCAGCCTGGTCACCTCGATGGGTCGGCTGGCGGCC
>CALLZJ010000372.1 GCA_937858435.1 uncultured bacterium | reverse complement strand
CCAGCGCTGGGCCGAAACTTGGCGGCCGCTCCTGGAAGCCGCCGGCCGGCTCGGCCTGCGTTTCGCTCTTGAGGCCCGTCCCCGCCAGATGGCCTACGATGTGATCACCGCGCAGCACCTGCTCCGGGCCGTGGAGGGTGCCGAGGAACTGGGCTTCGCCTTCTGCCCGGCTCACTTCCAGTGGCAGGGAGTCGATCCCTGCGAATTCCTGCGGGCCTTCCCGGAGCGCATCTTCCAGGTGACGCTGGCGGACGCGGCGGTGACGCTCTCGGGCCGAGCGAGCATCCTTGGCTCCCACCTGCCGCCCGGCGACGGTCGCCGGGGCTGGTCGCCACGGACCGTCGGGCGGGGCGGGGTCGACTGGGAAGCGGTCGTCAGGACGCTGAATGAGATCGGCAGCCAGGCTGCCTGGTCGGTTGGCGTCGCCGACCCGGGGATGGAGCGCGGCTACGCCGCCGCCGAGGCCGTCCATTTCGCCCGCCGACTCGACTTCCCTCCGGCTGAAACCGCGCTCGACGACGGACCTGCCCTCTAGCCGCTGCCCTCTGACTTCGAACTGCGGCCGTGACCTGCTCCCGCCGTCGCCGGCTTGCTTGGCGGCTACAATGGAGGCGGGGAGGAGCGGACCATGACACGCAGCGCCCGGGTGGAACGGCAGACCAAGGAAACCCGCATCGATCTGCGCCTCGACCTGGACGGGTCCGGGCTCGTGGAACTCGCCACGGGGATTGGCTTCTTCGATCACATGCTAACCCATCTGGCGCACCATGCCGGGTGGGACCTGAGCGTGCGGGCCGAAGGCGACCTCCACGTGGACGGCCATCATACCGTCGAAGACGTGGGGCTGGCACTGGGGCAGGCGTTGGCCCAGGCCCTCGGCGACAAGGCGGGCATCCAGCGGTTCGGCTCGTGTACCCTGCCCATGGACGACGTGCTGGCCACGGTGGCGGTGGACCTCTCGGGTCGACCCTTCCTCGTCTGGAAGGCGGACATTCCGCCAGGGCTTCTAGGCACGTTCGACGCGGAACTGGGGCGCGAGTTCTGGCAGGCCCTGGCTAGCGCCGCCCGGATGAATGTCCACGTCGTGGTCCATCACGGCTGCAATCGGCATCATCAACTTGAAGCTATCTTCAAGGCGGCGGCCCGGGCGCTGCGCCAGGCCGTCACCCACGACCCGCGGGCAACCAGCATTCCTTCGACCAAGGGCGTGCTCTAAGGAGCGTGCTGCCGCTGGGGCGCGGAGTATGGCCGATCATGCAGGCGGCCGCTACGGCCGGCTGCGCACTTCGTGGATAAGTTGGGGATGGCGTTGGAGCAGGTCGATGAAGCGCTGGACCAAATCCTCGTCGAGATGGCCGTCCGTCTGCCGCTGAAGGATGGGGATCGCCTCGGTGGGGGTGAACGCCTCGAGCCGATAGGGGCGGGTGCTGGTCAGGGCGTCGAAGCAGTCGACGACACTGATGAGGCGGGCCTCGAAGGGGGTAGCCGATCCTGCGAGCCGATCCGGGTAGCCGCGGCCGTCCAGGCGTTCATGATGATGCCGCACGGCACCCAGGATCCGAGGGTGATCGACCATCGTGCGGAGCAGGTTTTCACCAATGATCGTATGGCTCTGGACGATGCGGGCTTCCTCGGGGGTGAGGTTGCCCGGCTTGCGGAGGATCGACTCGGCGATGCCGACCTTGCCGATGTCGTGCATCTTGGCGGCCAGGCCGATCTGCTTCTGCCGCCGGGGGCTGAGGCCGAGGGTGGCCGCCAGGGTCATGGCATAACGCTTGACGCGGCGGGCATGGCCGCGAGTGGTCGGATCGCGCAGTTCCAGCGTGAGCAGGAGGCTATTCAGCGCTTCGGAGAGCTTGGCCCGCAGGGCGCTGAGCTGGTTCTTGACGTCGAACTCGGGGGGCGTCGGCCAGCCCCGGCCATGAGGGGGCTCGAACTGCTGCTTGAGTGCTCGGACCAGGGCCCGGCGGAGTTGCGGCGGCCGCACGGGCTTGAGGAGCAGCCGATCGGCTCCGGCACTGAGGCAATCGCCGACCCGCTCCAGGTCCTCATGGCCCGCCAGGAGCATGAGCGAGATATCGGGCCAGGTGAACTTGAGTTGGCGGACGAAGCTAATGCCGCCCAGCGGTTCTTCCGGTTCGCGGCGGGGTAGATGCAGGTCGGAGACGACAATGGGGGTCGGCGAGCGGCGGAGCAGGGCAAAGCCCTCCTCGGCCGAGTGGACATGTTGCAGACCCAGACCGAAGGATCGCAGTACATCTTGGAAGCCGGGCAGGCACGAACCGTCCCGGTCCACCAGTGTCACAGCGGTTCGATCCCGCAGCAACCGATTCATGGCGAGTAGTTCCGGCCCTGGTCGCGGTGCGCCAGGCTGTCACTCGTTCCGGGGTCTCCGTTTCCCTCGGGACGGCAAGGGGGGCTGCACTCGTCCTGAGCACTTTCAACGCCCTCCACGATAAAGGTCCTGGCTATCGCAAACAATTCTTTTTTGCGGAACGTGCCAAGAAACCTCCACGAGACATCGGGAGTAATCCGATGAGGTAATTGGCGATGACTTGGCAGACCCGCCTACCGCCTTCCGACTTTCCCGCCGTCCGGACTGGCCATGAACCTGATGGACCTCTTCCAGTTCTACCTCGGCATGATGTTCATGCTCAGCATCGCCTTGCGCTATCGCCAGTATCGCTCGCTGATCGAACTGGTGGCGGCCGGGCCGCGGCGTTGGCCGCGGCTGATGGAGCTGCTGCGGACCGAGCGCCGGCTCTTGCTCACCCCCTACACCCTGGTCCCGGTCGGCTTGGCCCTCACGCTCATGCTCGTGCACAGTGCCATGTACAACCTGCTATGGCCTGAAGCCGCGGTGACGCCAATCGACCTGGCCCATCACACGATGGCCCTGGGCTTTTTGCTCGTCTTCGGGGCAGCCATGGTCGCCGTCGATGCCCGGGCCACGTTCGAACGCTGGGACTTCGATGCCGCCGTCTACGAACCCACGCTGGACCAGGCCGAGTTCTGGCTCACGACACGCTGGGCCCCGGCAATCAAGACCTTGACCTTTGGCTACGTCGACCCACAGTCGCGCGTCCGTGACGAGGTGGTGCGGGCGCTCGCCAGTTCCCAGGCCGACGTCCGGGAGATGTTCATCAACTGGTCGCTGCAAGTGGGGTTGCGGCTGGGGTTCGGCATTTCGCTCTGGCTCACCTGGGCCGCCGTGCTCAAGGCCGAGCGCTAGCGTCCCGGCTACCCCGGCATGGAGGCAGATGAGCCAGCCGCGGGTCGAGAGACTTCCAAAATGGCTGGCGGGGGCCCGAGCCAGAGCGGGGCGGTGACCTGAGCGGTACTGAGGTAGCGGCCCCGCAGTTCCGCGGCATCCTGGGCGAAGAGCGGACTAATCTCGATGGGATGGGCCGGCTCCCCGGTGGCCGTCCGGGCCACGGTCCCGCCGCTGTGTTCGATCCAGCGCGCGAACTCGGCACAGAGGGCGGCCTGCACTGAGGCGGGTGAGTCCTGCCCCTCGGCGTTCTTCAGCGGCTCGAACTCGGCCGCTCGACCGGTCTCCATGACCAGGACGCGGTCGGCCAGCGGCAGCGCATCGAAGATGAACATCTCGAACTTGATCGCGTTGGCCTGGCGTGGCTCCGGGTCGTCCTGGTGCGGCACGACCTTGAGGGCCCGATGGTAGGGCAGCATGGTCCGGGCCGCCGCCAGACGCTGGAGGAAGTCGATCGAGAAGACGTGGATGGCCGTGCTGCCGGCCCACAAGCGGAGCCCGCCGTCCGGTGCCTCGGCGGCGGCCCACGCTTCGGGCAACTCGGAATACTCGAGCACCGAATGGCAGCCGTCGCGTCGCACCACCACGCCGATCCGTTCACTCGGATCGGTCTTGCGGACTACCTTGACCGAGGCCTCAGCCCCCCGGCGGACGTGGGCGCCGATGAAGACCGGGTCGGCCAGCCGCACGAGGGGATTGTCGACCTGGAAGTAGAAGAGAACGGAGATGCCGCGGCGGGCCCAGTCCTCAAGCAGTCCCGAGTCGCGCAGAGCCAGGAGGACGCCCCCGTGGCCGTTCGGGCTCATGGCCAACTCGCCGGGTGCCGTGGTCAGAATGCGACCCGTGGCGGCATCCAGCGCCGGCATCATCCCTTGGGTGAAGAAGGTAAGCTGTCCCGGCTCGAGCCCGAAGGAGCGATGCTCGGCGAAGTAGGCCTGGGTCTCAGCATCGTTCTCCTCGCTCGTCATGATCGCCATGGGCAGAGGCTGGCGGCACTGCCGCGACCGGGCCAGCAGCTTCTCCGCATGAAGCTGAAAGAGACTGCTGCGGGAGGGGGGCCCGATGGGAAACGTCCCCTTGGGGCCGGGGTGCCCGAGCCGGGAGCCTTGGCCCCCCGCCACCAGAACGACTCCCACCTGACCGGCCGCCAGCAGCTCCTCGCCGACGGCCCGGTCTTCTTGTTGCTCCTCCCATTCTTCCAGGCGTTCGGGCAGGCGGACGACGTCGGGGGGCTCGGGGGGCGTGAACGTGGCCAGCACTTCCTGCGTTCGCTCATGGAACAGGTCGCGGAGCAGCCCCAGGTCGAGCTGGTTCAGTTGGCCTGCCAGGCGGGCCTGCTGCTGAGGGGCAAGCTGGTCCCAGTCGGCGAGGAGGTGATCCTGGCCGAAAGCGGCAAGACGGGCGTGCAGTTCCGACTTCATTCCGCGCCTCCCTTCGTTCTACCGCAGCCCATAGAGCACAAGGCCCGTCAGGAGCTTGGGGTAGAAATAGGTGGACTTGGGCGGCATCTTCTCGTGCTGGCCCGCGATGGTGGCCACCTGCGCGACCGAGGCCGGGGGCACGAGCACCCCCAGGGGCACGCGCTTGGCCGCGAGAGCCGTCGTCACCTCAACCAGGCGATGAACGTACTGACACTGAAGCTGAGCCCCCAGGCGGGGGCCGAGCAGATGGTCCAGGACCAGGACGTGCAACCGGGCCACTCCCAGGCCCCGCCAGGCAGGGCTATGGTCGGGGGCCAGGGCGTCCAGGGCGTCGGGACGCCGCAGCCGGGCAGTTTGCCATTGGCCATCGGCCTGGGTGCCGAAGCCGAGCACGCTCTGATCCGGAGCGGTCTCGACGTGCTCCCAACACTCCGCCGCCGCGTCGGGCCCGGTGCCGAGGGTCGTCAATTCGAAGTGATCGGCCAGCAGGTCGGCCAACTGGGGTGCGGTCAGATCGGGGAGCCCGGCCACGAGGCGGTGGGTCGGGAACACTTGCAGGCCTGGATCGGACATGCTGACCAGGGCCATGAGCACGAAGTGGGCGGGGTCCTGGTCGCCGGCCAGTTCGCCGCGTGCCGCCAGGTCGTCCCGGAGTCGGCAGGCGGTTTCGTAGCGGTGATGGCCGTCGGCGATGTAGATGGGCTTGGCATGAAAGGCGGCCACCACGTCGCGGATGATGGTAGGATCCGCCAGGGGCCAGAGCGAGCTACGGACGCCAAGGTGGTCGTCGGCGACCAGCGGGGGCTGGCGGCGCACGGCCGCATCCAGCCGCTCCTGGACAGCATTGCCATCGTCGGGGTAGAGGCCGAAAACGGGGCTGAGCTGCGTCAGGGTGGCATGGTAGAGCTTCAGGCGGTCGGCCTTGGGGCCCGCGAGTGTCTGTTCATGGGGAAAGATGCGTCCCTGGCCGAAGGGTTCCAGCCTGACGCGGGCCAGCACGCCGCGGCGGGTGTGGGTGACGCCGTCGACGGTAAAGGTCTGATGGCAGACGTACAAGGCCGGGCTGGGGTCCTGGCGTAGAATACCGTTGTGTTTCCAGTCGCGGAGCCAGCGGTCCGCGCGGTGGTAGCGGGCGTCGTCGCCTTCGTCGCCAGGCTCGGGCCGGGTCAGTTCGAGGCGGACGACGTTGCAGGGGCTGCGGGCGTAGAGGCGCTGCTGCAGGTCGGCGTCGATGACGTCATAAGGTGGGGCGACGACGTCGCTGAGACAGCCAACGTGCCCCAGATCGTATCGCCAGGCTGCGAAGGGCTGCACGTCGGCCATGGAGGCTCCGAATGAAGGGCACTTGCTGGACGGGACGAAGCGGCAGCCGCGGACACGGCCGCGGAAGCTGACCCACATCGGCCATTTTATGGATGGTGTAGACGATGACGGTGCCCGTGCTCCGGCGGAACCTGGAGGTCGTGGCGGCGGCGCTGGCGGACGCCTGTGCCCGGGCTGGCCGATCCCGCGCGAGCGTCCGGCTGGTGGCGGTGACCAAGTACGTCAGTGCCGAGGTGGCCCAGCAGTTGGTCGAGCTGGGCGTGACAGACCTCGGGGAAAGTCGGCCCCAGGAGCTCTGGCGCAAGGCGGCAGCGGTCACAGCGCCGGTCCGCTGGCATCTCGTGGGCCATTTACAAAGGAACAAGATCGACCGCACGTTGCCGCTCGTTGACTTGGTCCATTCCGTGGATAGTGAACGGCTGCTGACGGCCCTGGCGGCGGCGGCCGCGGCGCGTGGGCAGCCGGTCCGCGTGCTCCTGGAGGTGCACCTCAGCGGCGAGACGGCCAAGCAGGGGTTCGAGGCCACGGAGCTTCCCAATCTTGTCGAGACCATCCAGCGATGGCCCGGGTTGCATGTGCAGGGGCTGATGACCATGGCCGCTCTGGGAGCCGATGAGCCGACCGCGCGGCGCACCTTCGCCCGGCTTCGCGGTCTGCGGGATGAACTGGCGGCGCGGCTGGGGCAGCCGCTCCCCGAACTGTCCATGGGGATGACACAGGACTTTGCCTGGGCCATCGGCGAGGGCGCGACGCTGGTGCGGATCGGGTCGGCCTTGTTCGAGGGGCTAGGCGTGGAGCCGACGGCGTGATCGAACCCCACACGGAAGGGACGCTGCTGCGAGTCCGGGCTCAACCCGGGGCTCGGCGGCCGGGCATCGTCGGCGTGCTGGGGACCGAGTTGAAAGTGGCGGTGGCCGCGCCGGCGGATCAAGGGCGGGCCAACGCGGCCCTGGTCGAACTGCTGGCGAAGCTGCTTGCCGTTCCCAAGTCGGCGGTTCGGCTCGAGCGCGGCCCCACGAGCCGAAGCAAGCTCTTGGTGATCGCCGGCCTAAACCCCGAGACCGTGCGGCAGCGGCTGGGGCTCTGACCTCGCCCTGTGGCAAGTCAGCAAATTAGAAGCCCCACAACCGGGTTGTATACGCCCGTTCATTATGGTAGACTGCGGCGACTGTCCGAGGGGTCGGAAGGTGGCCGGGGTGAATGCCGACCGCTGGCCAATGCCTAGAACGGGCGCCGGGAGGCGTGGCATGGTCTTGAAACCCAGTGAAATCGGCGTGGTGCGAGCGTCCCCGAGCGTGGAAACCCCTTGGCGACCCCCTCTGGAAGGTCGTGGCGGTAGCGCCCAGAAGCGTGGCGAGCCCTGGAGACCGCTTCGGCAAGCCTGGGAGACACCTTAGAACCCCCTGGCGAGGCCTGTCCGGCCGTGGCTAGGCGGCGTGTCTCGTTTGCGTTCGTCTCATCTTCTTGCTATGATTCCTGAACTTATTTCCGGTGTCGAAGCCGGTTTGCCCATCGCTGGAGACGGGACTTATTGCCATGGCCATTAACGTCGCCTGTCCATGCGGTCGCATCTTAAAGCTGATGGATAATCTGGCGGGTAAGACCGTTCGCTGCCCCGAGTGCAAGCAGGCCCTGAGCGTGATGCCGCATGTGGCGATCGCCCCGGTGGTCGGCGTGATGCTGGATGCCCCGGGGGAGTCGAGCCGGCCCAATCGCCAGGCGCCGCCGCCCGTGGCCCCGGCCCCGGTCATGGCCGCGGTGCCACCCCCGCCAGTGCGGCCCGTAGGAGCGATGGTCCCGCCGCCCCCGGCCGCGCCTTCGGGTGTGCAGCCCATCGTGGGTCAGATGCTGAACGAGCCGTCAGTCCCAACCGCGACGCCAAGCAGCGAGAAGCCCAAGAAGAAAAAGAAGAAGCGGCGTGCCCAGCAAGAGGCCGGCATCACCGTCGGCGGCTGGCTTTGGATATTCGCCTGGTCCTTGATGCCGTTCCTCTTTGGTATCATCTGCTTCTACGCGCTTGGCGAAATGGAAGCCAACCCCGACGGCAAGGACACCAGAGTCCCCTGGTTCATTGCCGTGGGCTATCACATCGGCGGGCGCATCGGTGTTCTGATCGTCTCCTTGCTCGTCTCGATCGGCGTTTTTGCCTACTTGTTCGTTCAGTCCAGCGATGAGTAAGAGGCTCAGGGCTGGCGGAGCGCCTCCGCAGGAATGGCCTCGGCATCGCCGCCAGGCGTTGCCTACTTGCATGATTCTGGAGTGGCTGGGGGTAGTCACGATTCCAAATGAGTCAGGGCCACCGACGCTGGCCGCGTCAGTGGCCCCAAAGTGGAGGCGGCGGGAATCCCGACCAATCGTCGCAAGTGCTGCAAAATAAGAACTTACGACAACAGGCCAGTTTCTTATCGGCCACCTTATCGGCCACTTTTCCGCTTATCGGCCACCCCTAGACATTTAGTTTGCGATACTGCACCGTGGCCTACCCGCTCACGGCTTCTTCCGCTCCCAGCGTCCATCGTTCCCCACCCCTGAGAGGTCGATTACACGCTCGCTTTCAACCGCCGACCCGTCGAAGATCAAGATGGCTTTGGCCGGGGCGTCGTCGGCGTCCTTGGTGAACGACTCGTCCGGCACGAAGTCGGCGTTGTAGCGCTCGCCTTTGGAAATGCGCACCGAACGCATCCGTCCGAAGTAGTAGTTGATCGGGTTGCCCTTCCCGACGTTGCCGATCACGAATGTAGAACCACTGACTGGCTTCGTGGCTGGGCCGACCCCGACTTTTCGCCCACCGAGGTACAATCTCGTCTCGGTCTCGCCGAACACGGCTGCGACGTGGCTCCAGCGGTTCAAAGGGATCGCCGCCTCGCTGAATGTCATGCCGGGGACGTACTCGGCGCACATGACCGCCTCGCTCATGCCGAGGCTCAGGCCGTGCTTCGTCGGCACGTCGCTGCCGATGAAGAACTGGCTGTCCCTGACCGGGTACGCCTTTGGCTTTACCCACGCCTCCAGCGTGCAGGGGGCGAACCGCTCCAGCGGTGTAACGATGCGGCTCTGGCCGTCGAACACGAACACGCCCTCTTCGTGGACCGCCTCGGTCTTCGCAGAGTCTGTCTTGCTCAGTGACGACAGCGACATGCCCAACAGCAGCCCAGCCACGAACAGGCCAACTACCAGAAGGGCAAGCAGGAACCATCGCAGCGGGAACCGCAGCCAGCGACGAGGCGGTGTAGCTCGGAGCGCCGCCGCCAGTTCAGCGGCGGTGGAGAACCTGTCTGCGGGGAGTTTCGCTAAACAGCGGAGACAGATGACTTCCAGTTCAACGGGCACGTCCGGGTTCATCGCACGTGGTGCGACTGGTGGGCGAAACAGAACTTGCTCCCGCAATGCACCCGGCGTGCGGGCTTGGTAGGGAAGCCGCCCGGTGAGCATCTCGTAGAGCACAACGCCGAGCGAGTAGATGTCGCTCCGTGGGCCGATTAGTTGAACTTCACCTGCGACCTGCTCCGGGCTCATGTAGCTAAGGGTTCCGCTTCGCAGCCCTTTCCTACGAACGACTTCCTCGAAAGAGGCAGCGAGGCCGAAGTCGGTGATGAGCGGGCGGCGTTCCACATCGAGCAGGATGTTCTCAGGCTTGATGTCACGATGCACGAACCCTTCACGGTGTGCGTGGTGAAGCGCCTCGGCGACCTCGGCCACGATCCGGGCCACTTCTTGTGGGAAAGGGCGATTCTTCTCGATGAACTCCGCAAGATCGGGGCCGTCAATGAACGCCGACACGATGTAGGCCCGTTCGCCGTCAACGCCCACATCGATCACGGGCACGATGCCGGGATGTTGCAGTTTCGCCGCTCGACGTGCCTCATCGAGCAGGTTCGCCTGTCGGCTGGCCGTCCCACTACGGGCGACCTTCACGGCAACGGATCGTTGAAGTTCGGAGTCGATGGCCTTGTACACCCTTCCGAATCCACCCTCGGCGACGAAAGCCTCAATTCGGTAGCGACCAGCCAGCGTCGTCCCAACGAGCGAGTCTGTGTCGTCGCCCACGCATTCGTCGCCGTTACTGCTGGTGCTGCCGCTGCTGCGGACCATCCATTCCATCCGCTTCAAGCGGTCGATTTTCTGTTGGACCACTTCCCGTAGCTCGGGGTGGTCGGCGCAGAGTTCGGCGGCGGGGATGTCGTTGCCATGCTCAAAGCACTCCTCCCATTTCGTTAAAAACTCGGCCAGAACATCGTTGGTAGTCATGTCGTTCACTCCACCGACCAATCTTCGAGAAGTTCGCTGAGCCGCAGCCGGGCCGATTGCCACCGTCGCTTCAACGTCGCCAGCGAGACGCCCAGAAGCTCGGCGGCTTGAGGTTGTTTGAACCCCTCGTACCAAACCAACTGAACAACCTCACGCTCTTCTTCGGGCAGGCAACCGACGAGTTCGTGGAACCGGGTCCACGCATCAAGCGTTTCCGGCTCCAGCGGGTCGGCGCACTGCCGCTGTGCCGCCCTGCCGTCGTCGCTGTGATGGTTGGCCCCGACGCCGTGTGCGCCTTGGTAATGTTTGGCGAGGTCGAGCAATTCTCGCCGGATTTGCACTCCGGCAAGTGCATAGAACTGGCGGACACCTTCGGGGTGCAGTTCGGCCATGCACCTGTGCAGGCGAAGGAGTGCGCCTTGCAGCAGGTCATCGGTTTCGGCCCAGCGACGGACCCGTGGGTTCGACCGGAGCATCTTCCTCGTAAGGATGCGCAGCCTGTCGCAGCAGTGCTCGATGACCCGACATCTTGCGTCATGGTCGCCTTCCCGCACTTTCTCCAACAGGTCGTGTAGTTCGCTCGTGTGCCCCATGCGGCTCCCGTTTTTCCGCCGCAGCGAGTGTCTGCTTACGGCAGTCGTCCGTGACCCACGGGAGAACCGGGTCAGACGCTCGCTCCCTCCAAGCACCTCTCCCGCCCGTTCTGAGCGAGACCCGACCCAAAACAGGCTCACGGCGAGATCCAACCGGCTGCTGGTGAAGCCTTCTCCTGCCGTCGTGAGCCTGTTTTCTTGTGGGTCTCGCTCAGGTGATTGGCTGGGACAACAACCAGAAACCGAGGGAGACACACATGGCACAGCAGACGTGGTTCATCGTGCGGGGCGAGAAGGAAGAAGGGCCGTACACTGGGACGGTGCTCAAGGAGATGGCCTCATCGGGAAAACTCAAGCCGACTGACATGGTGAGGCGGGGTGACGTGGAGTCGGCTCGAACGGCCAACCAGATCAAGGGTTTGTTCCCGGCAGCAGGATCGCAAGAAGTGGCGAGCGTCCCCGACAAGACACCGGATCACCCACATCAGCCCACGAGCAAAAGGAAGTGGCTCGTCATTAGTGTCGCTGTCGCCGCCGTGCTGTTGCTGTCTTGCGCCGGACTGTTTGGCCTCGGGTTATTCCTCATGAACTCGGAACGACAGGCAGCGAAGAAGGACTACGCCGAGGCTAACGAACTCTGGGATGTGGGCAAGAAAGAAGAAAGTGCGGTCAAGTACAGAGGCGCACTCAAGGGGTTACGGGGCGAAGAGAAGGCGATGGCCTACGGGCGGCTGATCGACCACGAGTGCGAGGCCGGGAACACCGAGGCGGCGAAATCGCTGGTGGCAGATGCGGCCAAAGCAAAGATCATTCCCTCCGTCAACCACCCCGACGCCAAGAAGCTGTTGGCGTCAGTTCAGGCCAGCAGCCAGCAGGAAGGCTCGGCCCCGGCTGATGCCAAGGGAGACGTGCTGACCGCCGACTACCTGCCCTGTATCGCCGGGAACATGAAAGTGTACACCGAGGAGCGGTACGACTTCGACTCGGGGCGTCCCGCCAACCGCACCACGGACAAGATCACGTTCCACGGCGACAACAAGTATACGTTGGAGTGGAGCACGGCGAGCCCCGGTCAAGCGCCGACCACCGGGAAGGGGTCCGACAAGTTCGAGGTGAGGGGCGGCATGGTCATCTGGCTGGGGCGGATCACCATCAAGGTCAGAGCCAAGCCCGGTGACGAGTGGCCCGGCACTGGAAAACTCACTTACAAGTTGGTTCGATTCGAGAAGGCCGAGGCGAAAGGGGGTGGTGGCAAGGTCATCGAACTACAACGGGCGGTCATTGAGTCTCGGCTCGTAAGCGATGACGGGCGTGGCGGGAAGACGGAGCATGTCACCGAGTACGTGCTGGAGAAAGGCGGCGGCATCCAGTCAGAGAAGGAGTACATGACCGCCCGTGGCCGCAAGGTGTTGATCCGAGAGCGGCGGCTCAGTTCGAGCAGCTACCAGTAGGAAAGCTTAGAGAGCGACGATGGGCGTGCGAGGGCGACAACGGGTCGCCCCTTTCTACTTCGCCTTCGTCGTGACGTGGACGACGGCCCGTACCGCCGACACCGGAATGCGCCATTCGACTGTCCCGGCCTCGTCCCGCAGCACGAGATAATCGTCGCCGACCTCGACGACTTTGTGGGTCAGCGGCCCACCCTCGTCGGTTGTGCTGATCTCGTACAACCCAGCCTTTTCCTTGAGACTGACGGCTTGCCCGATCTTGAGCGTCGAGAACACGGTGCGGCGGGCTGTTGGCGGTTGCTGTGAGGTCGCCGTCGAGAGCAACACAGCGAGGACAACGACGGCGATCAGAACGGTGATGTAGCGGTTCATTCCTTGACCTCCTGTATCTCGCCCCACTCGATACGAACCAGCCCGAGGGTGCCTTCGGCTGGGCCGTTACCTTGCTCGGGCGAGTCGATTAACAGGCGAGAAGCCTTCGCCAGCCAACGAACGATTTGGACGGTGGGGAGCGACTCGTCGGCGAACAGATCAAGGTACACCGGGGCACGGAACCTGCGCATCGGCTTGTCCATGTACTCCAGTTGGAGGAGCCGTTGGACCTCAATGCACGCCTCGGGTGAGTCACCGTACAGCAGGCCGTTCCGCTCGTCCTCTGACCAACCGTCGCCGGTCCACACTCTGTTGAACTGATCGCTAATGAAATACCTCGGGAACTGCGGTGAGCCTGCTCGGTGGACGGACAGGATCATGGATGGTTTCTCCACTGGTAGTACCTCCTCGTTAGTTGGATTGAGCGCAGTGGGCCGCCACAAAAACGGGGGCGGCGTGTATTGGGCAGGCCCGGCTTTCGAGACGCTTTCAGCCTGTCGGAGTCAGTTCGGGAAGTCGAAGATAACAAGAAGTGCGACACGGAGTCGGCATACAGAGGCCGTCCGGCAACCCGCCCTTGGGAGGAACCGAGCAGAGTTTCTCGATTGCAATTTTTGCAGCGAGGTTGTTGGCGGCGATGCTTCGCTCAGATGGCGAGTCGAAGAAGGGCGGGTCGGAAGCTCGCCGAACTTCGGACCCGCCCGCTATTCGGCGGTCATCATTCGTGACAGTGGGCATTACAGAGCGGGCACTCGTAGACGGGCCACCCGAACAACTCGGTCAGATTGACCGACAGGTGCTCGGGGGCGTCCGGGTCGCCTACGCTGCTCATGCCCTCGTCGATGAGGGAGAACGCCGTCAGGCGGTCTCTGTAGCCGCAACTGGGGCACCGCTTGACCGCCTTGCCGGTGAGTCGAAGCGTATAGCCGAGTTCAGAAGCGTTCATGTCATTGCTCCATCGAAGTGTTTCTCGCACCTCGACAGGCAGTGTCCGCTTTCGGCATGGTCATGCTGCCCATGCTGGCTCACGTCACGGTCCCCAGCCGAACGAGACCACAAAGGAGCGGGTCGGCGTCGAGTGTGACCTCGACGCCGACCGTCAATGCGATTGGCCTACTTCATCGCCCACAACTTCATCCCCTGTCGGGCCAACACCCACACCATCACCGGCAGGGCCAAGCCAAAGGCCACGCTGAGTGCTTGACTGAAAAGCTGCTGCGAACTCGTAGCTGTTCAGCAGCATCGACATCACCGTAGCCATCGCCATGTACACCCGGCTCCACCGTTTCACCTCGTCGTCGGCGTGCCCCAGCACCTCGGCCACTTCGCTCGCCACCAGCCCGATGTCGATGCCTACGGCGAGCAAAAGGGCGAGAGCGATGGGCGAACCCGTGAGTGTGGCGATACCGCAGGTCAGGTGGTACACGGACAAGGCGACAAGGAGGGCAGCAACCCCGCCCAGTAATAGGGCGACCCGTTGGTTTGCCCCAAACTTCTTCTTCCGTTGGGTGCGCTTCGTCGTCTGCTTCGGCTTCGCCTTCCCGCTCGCCTTGGCCGTCGTGCCGTTCGTGTGCTGTCCGTTGAGCCGGTGATTCGTGGTCGTCTGCATCGTCGTTTTCCTCGGTTGTGAGTCGCTCTTCTCCACAACCGTTCAGTCAGTGTCCGCCACCCGGCCTACTCGCCGCCCCAGACGGACTCGAAATACTCATTCCCGTCCTCGTTTACATCCACGAGGTCGGTGTCTGCCCCTTCGCAGTCGTGGTCTCGAACCAACACCTTCACCCCTGCGGGTGTCTCGACGTGCTGCACCACCCCGCCCTCAACCGTGACGATCACGAGTTTCCACATCGTTCGATCCCCTTCTGTTGGTGTCGTCGGTCACTCTGCATCGTCAGGTCGGCGTCGGTCTTCCCGAGCACCACCCAGAGTGATGATGTGTGTCGGCTCCTCGGCGTTGATGTCGCTCCAGACCAGCAAGCGCAACTCACCACGAAGCAGTTCGAGGAAAAGGGGGGTGCCGTGGCCCTCTGCGCTAGTGCGGTCGCCATAGCCGAGTGCGAATAGCGAGACGCCGTGCGGCGACCCGGCAAAGCGGATCGGCAAGCTGGCGTCGTGGTCGGGGTCGGCGTCCATAAGCGTGAGGCTCACGGACTGGATCATGGGTTCGGTCATCGGGTGTGTCCTCCAAAAAGTGCGGCAGCCACGATCATGATCGCCGGGGCTGCCACGTGGTCAGTCGGCGACGAAGTTGAAGTAGTACCGGGGTGTTGCTTGAAACTCCAACGACCCTTTCACGCCGTCCGCCTTCCGCTGGACAACAAGGATCGGGGCCATGAAGCCGATGATGGTGAAGTCCTTCGCCAACTCTGCCGTCGTCCACACCTGCCCGTAAACCGCTTCGAGCGTCTCTCTGTCCTTTGGTTCGCCGTTGATCTCTTTGATCCGCTGGCGGCGTGCGGCTTCCGTGGGGTCGTTCATGTTTTTGTCCTCCGGGTGTTTCGTTGATGTTGCTCGCCGCTCTCTCGACTGACATGCGGCGGATTGCAGAAGTGCTTTCTCCTGTGCCGTCAGGAAGTGTCCGCTACCGACCGTAGAGGAGCCGCACCGTGTCCTGCGGAAGCTCTTCCAGCGTATCGCAGAGGAACTCGGCGCTCTGAAAGCCGACCGGGTTGCCGTGTTCCTCGTTGTCGATGTTGAGGACCAGCGCAGCCTTGAAGAAGTCGCTCACGTCGTCGAGCGTGACTGGCTGCTCGCCCACGTCGGCCTCGCTTGGGTCGATGGCGACGATGATGGTGCCCTTGAAAGCATGAAGGCCGGTCGGGGCCGCATGGGTCGTTGGCTCGAAGTGGTCAATGAGCGACTGCACCTCGCCTTCTTCGATGAGCGAGCCGATCTCGCCGCCGACACGGATGGCGCAGGTGCCGTCGTCAGGATCATCGGCGAAAGCGTCGTTGATGTCGTCGAGGTTACTCAGGGCGTAGATCAGCGCCGCTCGGACGACGAACTTCTGGCGTTCGGAAATGGTCAAGGCGTCTTCCCGTGGTTCATGGACGGCGAAGTGGGTCGCCCCGCACGGCCAGCAAGTGTCCGCTGCTGTGTGGGGACGTGTGGTCACTCGTCGATGTGGTCGGGCTGTTCGTCGAACTCGGGCTGCGATTCCAGATCACGGACTCGCACTGCGTACTCGGCCATCTCGTCGGGATCGCCGCCGTCGAAAATCGTGGCGTGTGTGTACTGGCTGGCCCCCGGAGAGTTGTCGTTTCCCCACGACCCGAAGTAGATGACCCAATCGCCGTTCGGCAGCGGTTCCTCGGGGACATAGAACCATTCGCCGTACCCCGAGAAGCTGTCTTCCCCTATGTTGCATTCGGTGATCTTCTCTGCGAAGCCTGAGTAGTCGGACAGTCCGTGACGTTGCCATTCGGTGTGGTTGAAGGCGTTGATCGTGAATGCCATCGTGTCCTCTGGTTTCGATTGGGTTGATTTCGGTCCCGCCGGGTCAGGCAGTGTCCGCTATCGGCTCGTGGAAATGAAAAGGGACGGCCTTGGCCGTCCCTTGGTGCCTGCTACCTGCTGGATGCCCAATCGGGCCTATCAGTAATCTTCTGGCTTGAGAATCGTTGAGTGAGAACGCTGGCCGTCGTCACCGACCGCCTCGGTGATGATCCATAGCTTCTCCCCGGTCCTGAGCGTGTAGGTACTGAGCAGCCGGGAACCATCCTTGAGCGACTCGTCATTCAATGTGGCGTCCTCGTGGCACACGTCGCCCCAGTCGCATCTCAAGTGCCGGGCGAGCAGTTCGTGCGGCGTCTGTCCGGCTTCGGCGAGAGCTTCCAGAGCGCCGGGCGTGGCAACGACTTGTCGCCCTAGCGAGAACTTTGGGTTCGTGGTTGGCATGATTGACCTTGGTTTGTTGGTAGTGTTCATCCCGCACGATCAGCCAGTGTCCGCTGGTCAGCTTTCGTGGTCCTCCCAGCAGAAGTCAGTCGGCTTCACTCCCTCGGGCGGCAGTCCGTCGCCGTGGTAGGTGCAGGGCCAAGGGCACTCGGCCCCTTCTTGCCCGTGGACCATGACGTGATCGAGATCGATCACCTGCCCATTCGGGCCGTAGTGCCGCTCGTCCTCGGGGTAATCGCCAAGGTCTTCGGGCGGGACGACGATGTGATGAGAGAACTTGGTTGATTCAGCGAATTCATCTATTGCGTCTTGCACGCTGTCGGCTTCGACGACGAGGAAGAGCGGCCAATAGCTGCCGCCGATCTCGATCAGCCAAGTCTTTCCGAACCAGTCGCCGGGGTTGCAGACCTCTACCTTGTCGAGCCGTTGTCCGCCGAACATGCCGCTGGCCGTGATCTCGCCCATGTGATCTCCGCTGTGAGGTGTCGTTGTTTCCGATCTCACAGGCGGTGTCCGCTTGCCTCGCCGTCAGCCTTCTTGCTCTTTCCAGTCGAGGGCCGTGATGTTCTCGGTGCCGCAAGCCGGGCACTCCGAGTCGCAGGCGCACTCGTAGGTCTCATGCCACTCGTGGCCGCACGCTGGGCAGCGGTACTCGATGTGGAGCAGTCGCTCGGTTTCGCTCTGGTTGAACTCGTATTCATCCTGAGCGTCGAGTTCAGCGAAGTGCTTGGCGACCTGCCGTGCTGACCTTCGGGCCTCGTCCTCGGTGCAATCGGTGACAAGCTCGCCACGGAAGAGCATCCCTCGTTCACCAAGGGCGTAGCCGACGATGTAGCGCCCCCGAGTCAGCCGGAACACCAGCACGAGAGCCCCGTCGTGATACTCCTCCACGACCTCTGACCGGCAGGCCAGCATGGTCTTGCCGCACCAAGTCGTCAGGAAGATGTCTCGACTTTGCAGGCCCGTGTAGCCAGTGACGTGCCGCCCTTGCACGCTCGCACCCAAGGCGGCAAACGTGCGGCCTTCGTGTTCGACAATCCCGATTTCGACCTGTTGCTGCCGCTCACACCATGTCTTCATCGACAACCTCGCTGAGAAACGCCGATGCCGTGCGGGACGACGTGCCCCGCAGTACCGATCAACGTCGCATTTGCGTCGTTGATCGTGTGCCTCGACGTTCCCACAGGGAGTGTCCGGCAAGCGTCAGTAGTTGAGCCGGTCGGCTGCTTCCCCGAGTTGCTGTTCGGTGCGCTTCGTGTACCGGGCTGTCGTGTTCAGCGATTCGTGACCTAGAATCTGGGCCAGTGCAACAAGGTCGTTCTGGTTGTCAGCGAGGAACTGGTGGGCGTAGGTGTGCCGCAGCAGGTGCGGGTGCAAATCGATCCCCGTGATGGCGCTGTACTTGTCGCACAAGGCACGAACGCCTCTCTCGGTGAGTGCCCCTCTTTCTCCGATGAACACGCTGGATGATTCGACAGGAGGCCGGGTGTCGAGGTATGCCTGAATCGCTCGCCGAGCCGGGAGCGGCAACGGCACGGTACGTTGCTTGCCACCCTTGCCCAATCGAAAGACGACGTTCCCGCTCCGCTCGCCCAGCATCAGGTCATGCAGTTCCAGAGCCACGAGATCGCCGACCCGACAGCCGGTGAACAAGAACAGGTGGAAGATGGCGTCGGCTCGGATGTCGGCTCGAAGCTCGACTTCCCGCAGCAGTTTCCGCACTTGTGAGCGGTCGAGACCTTTGGGAGCAAGTGCCTGCCGACGAAGTTCTTTGACCGACTTCGCCGGGTTCGTCGTCACGTGCCCCCTCTCGGCCAACCAACCGAAAAACTTCCGCAGCGTCACGAGCGCCCGGTTCACGGTGGCGACGGCTTGCTGTTGTTCACGCCGAAGGTGGTCACGGAAGTCGGACACGTCTCGGGTCGTGACCCGGCTGGCCTTGAACGGCTCCCGGTTCGCCGCCGTAAACCAATGGGCGAACTTCTTGAGGTCGTTGGTGAACGCTCGCCGGGTGTCGGCGGCGAAGTCGTTGTCGCTGAGGAAGCTGGCGGCGAGGGCACCCTCCTCCGGGCCGACCGGGATGCCGTCGAAAACACTATCGCCCGAATTCTTCATCGCTTATCTCCACAAATTGGACAGAAGTTGCACGCTCCGAAGGGCTAACTGGGCTGGTAGTGGCACCTATCGCCCCGCACTACCGCCCGTGTTCTGGCGCTTCATGAACAGGAACAAGCCCCGCAGCACCTCGCCCCGGTCGGTCCCGTTGACGCCGGTGGGGTACAGAGCCGTCATCGCCGACTCGACCTCCGCCGCCGTCGCAGGCAGGCCGAGTGCCGCCAACCCGTCGATCAGGTCGGCGTGCTCGTTGACCTTGGGTGGCTTCGGCTTGGCCGTGCGAGGCGGCTTCGGCTGTGGGTTCAGGCGGTGTCCCCGTGCGTAGAAGAGGACCGGCTGGTTATTCACGCCACAATTTCGACGGCGGACTTCAAGACAGACTTCTTGCAGTTCTTCGACGTAGACAGGACGCCGATTCGCCAGACAGTACACAGGCTGGGGGAACACCCCGGCTTCGACGAGTTGGTAGAACCGGCTACGGCTCAGCCCGCACATCCGGGCCATTTCGGAGACCGTCACGACGGCCTTGGTCTGCACAACTTGCTCACGCATAGGACACCTCTTCGCCGGAAATCAGACAGGGTTGTAGGGGTGATTGCTCAGGTGTTCCCGGCCTTTGGCCGTCAGTTCCCGCCGCCCGTTGTCGTCCTTAACCAACAGGCCAGAACGCAGGAGGAAGGGTTCCACGACCTGCGCCACCGTCCGTGCTGGCAGTCCCAGCAGTGAGGCGATCACGTTGAGGCGGCTCGCTCCGTCAGACAGTGCCCGAAGGTACTGTTGCTCGGTTGGGCCGAGGCCGATCTCGTCGATCTGCTCAAGCTCACAAGCCCGCAGGAAGTGTCCGGCAGTGATCGTGGACTCGCCTTCGCTGCGACAGCAACGACGACAGGATTGAAGCAGACGAAGGGCCAGTCTAGGCGTGCCTCGTGATCTCTGTGCGATGCGTGGCAACAGTTCTTCGTGGACCGGCCAGCCCAACGCTCTACTGCGTTGCAGGAGAAGCGTGGTCAGATCGGCGACGGAGTAGAAGTCGAAGCGGAGCGTGAGCTTCATCCGCTGGAGCAACGGCGACAGCAACCCGTACTCGTCCGTCGTCGCCAGCAGCAGCGTGAAGTCGGAGAGCGGGATGCTCTGGACTGCCCGACCCGATCTTCCGCCACCGACCACGAGTTTCCGTTGGTCGAGGGCGAGGAAGAGTGCCGTCTGGTACGGCTTGTCCAACTCGTGGGCTTCATCCACGAACACGATGTCGCCGTCCTTGGCGGCAAGCAGGATGCTGTTGAAGTCCGCAGGGGAAGAGATGCTCTGTCCGAGCAGTTCGTGCAAAGCGTTCGCCATCTCAGCGGCAATGACCTTGGCGGTCTGGGTCTTGCCGCAACCGGGCGGGCCGACCAGCAAGCTGTGGTCAAACTTTGTGCCGTCCTGCTGGGCGCTGTCGAGTGCGACACGAACCTGATCCACCACACTGCGCTGCCCGATCAAATGCCCCAAACTTGAGGGGCTTACGTCGTTCACTTCGGTTCGGCTGTTCTCGGCCATTCGGTCCTCCACTTCGGTTGTGCTGATTCGTTGGTATCACAGCCGGTGTCCGTTACTGAGCGACAACGGCGATTGGAACGGCTCATCCCCGTTACAACTTTTGCAACGGGGGTCAGTCGGTGCGGGTGAAGCCGAGAGCGTCGAAGGCTTCCACAAGGTCGCCCTCGCTCGGCCAGCCGCCCTGATCGTCACGACTTTCGACGGCTGATTGGTTGTTGTCCGAGAGCCACGAGAACACATCGCCTTCCCAGCCGTCCGGGAGGGCGTAGTCGTGTTTCAAGCGATGCGCCGAAAGGCCGATGTTCTCCAGCGTGGCGTCGTACTCCCGCTGGCTGAAATCGGACTCGTCGAGGATCGGATAGGAGTCCATCCGCTCGGCGAGTTCGTGGTACTTGTGGAACGCCTCGGTGATCTCGCCGTTGCGGTACACTCGGACAGCGAAACCGTCGATGTGTCCTACGGCCCAGTGGGAGTGGCTCTCTTCGATCACGTCGGGGTCGTCGCCTTCCGTATACGGTTTGAGGGTCTTGGCGATGATGGCGGCGTTGCTCTGATCGAGAATGCCGCTGTCTCGGTGGTGCGTGTAGATGATGGCGAACCCGGCAGCGTCGTCCATCTCCCTTGCCCGCCACCAAACGAACGACGGAAACCGTCGCCAGTTCCCTGCCGCCGCCTTCGCCGCTTGCTCAAGGTCCAAAGTCCCGATACTCGACATTCTCTCGTCTCCAGTGGTTCGATTCTTGATGTCTGCCCAGCCAGTGTCCGCTTGGCAGAAAGCTGGGCGGGTTCGTCGTCGATGACCGACGGGCACCTCGAACTCGCCGATGCAGGGCCAGTGTCGCTCGCCCGTTGCGCACCGGGGGAGCGGCCTGTCGCCGTGTCGTGTTCGTCGAAGTTGCAGGTGCCGTCTTTGTCGTCTCGGGCGAACCCGCCCGGTCGTCCTCGCTCTGGGCGATGGGACAGGCGGTGTCCGCTAAGTCGAGACTGGGGCAGGCAACGGAGCGACACCGCTGCCATTTGAGAAGTGAATCAGGCGAGGAGTGCTTCTTCGTTCTCTGGGGCCGCTTCTTCCGTTCGGCTGTAGCTGAGAATGTGGTCAACCGCTCGACTTGCCGCTGCCGCCGCCTTGAAGATGAAGCGGGTATCGTTCTGTAACCCGGCAAGCCAGTGTTTCAGGTAGGCGGCGTGGTTCGTCAGGTCTTCGCCGGTCGGCAGGCCGAGTTCGCCCATCAGGTAGCAACCGCCCAGTTCGGCGATCAACTCGCCCATTGCGTAGCTGTTCTCGGGCTTGGTGCGGTCCCAGTTCAGGCGACTGGGGTGTTCGGCCCAGTGGCAGAGTTCGTGCCCGGCGGTCTGGTAGTAGCCTTCGCCTCGCTCGAACTGATGGCGATGTGGAAGCTGGATGTAGTCTCCCGTAGGGCAGTAGAAGGCCCGACTACCATGCCGGATGTCCGCCCCGGTCGCTGCGATGACGGCCTCTACTTGTTCGTGGCGTTGTTCGATCTCGTGGGCCGTGAGCGGTTCGCTGCCCACACGAAGGCGTTCGAACGGCCCGTCCACTTGGTCGAGGTTGAACACCGTGTAGGTCCGCATGACCCAGAACTTGTCCTCAGTCTCTTCGCCGTTGTCGGCGGTGCCCTTCTTCGTCACCGGGCGGCAGAACACAATAGAGGTTCCCCACTGGCCGTGCGGCACGTCGGCGGGCCGACGCTTGACCTGACCGCCGAGGTCGGACCACTGGCGGAAAGTGCCCCACCACTTCGACCGCAGGCCGTGCCGATGTGCGGCGATTTGCAACAGCAGTGGGTTGATGCCGGTGTAACGGCGTTCGCTCACGACGTTGCTGGGATGGCCGGTGTTGGGATCGCTGCTCCAGCTTTTCCGCCACGGCGGGAGCTTCGTGGGGTCGCTCAGGGCGGCGATAATCTGGTCGGTGATCTTCTGGCGGATTTCGGTCTGCGTCGTCATGTTCATTCCTTGGTGAGTGGTTTTCGTCACACCCAACAAGGCAGTGTCCGCTATCTCCGACCGACGACTCTGGACAATGACTAAGGCGTATGCTTGCTGACTGGCGCATCGGCGACGTGCCGTCTTGGGCATGAGTCGCCGCTCGTTTTGTAGCGGACACTGGCTGTGCGCTTTTGAGAACAGAGCCGAGGATACGATCAACATGAAAGACCAGATCAAAACGGCGGCGGATGCCCTTATCAGCGTCGTCCACCAGCCTTCGCCGACTCTCGGCATCGACCTCGACGGGTGCTGCGACGAGTCGGCGTTCTTCTCGATCATGAGCCACTGCTGGCCCGGCGAGGTCGTCGTCATCACCTTCCGCAGTGACCGGGACAAGGCGGTGGCCGACTTGCAGCGGCACGGCATCAAGTACACCGACCTCGTACTGGTGGACTCGTTCGAGGCGAAAGCAACAGTCATCGCCGAGAAGGGGATCAGCTTCTTCATCGACGACCAGCCCGAGATGTTGAAGAACATCCCAGCCAGCGTCGGCGTGATGCTCTTCCGCAACGAGGGCAACTACGACTTCGACGACCGCAAGTGGATGTTGAGCGAGAAGACCGGGAAGTTCGTCGGCGGGGGAGGCCAGCGATGAAGCGAAAGGAAACGAGCAGCGTGCGAACAGATGTCGCCCGGTTGGAGGACATTCCGAACGTGGGCGTCTCCATCGCCGGGGATCTAAGTCTGTTGGGGATCACGTCGCCGGGCGACCTGCCGGGACGTGACCCGTATGCGCTGTACGACGAGTTGTGCCGGATTACCGGCCAGCGCCACGACCCCTGCGTGCTCGACACGTTCATCGCCGCCGTACGGTACATGGAGGGCGGGCCGAAGACGCCGTGGTGGACGTTCACGGCGGAGCGGAAGAAAACCTTGGCCGCTCGTGAAGCCGCCGAGAAATCGAACGACTGAATGGTGAAGGAAGGGGGCGCTGTGATGAACACGAGCGAGCAACCGACACCCATCGACCCGCAGGTGCGGATCGGCCACGTCCACCTCAAGGTCGCCGACTTGGAGCGGGCGCTGCGGTTCTACTGCGGCGTCCTCGGTTTCGAGTTGACCCAGCGGTACGGCACGCAAGCGGCGTTCGTGTCGGCGGGCGGCTACCACCACCACATCGGGCTGAACACGTGGGAGAGTCGGAACGGCTCGCCGCCACCGCCGGGCAGCACCGGGTTGTACCACGTCGCCATCCTGTACCCGACCCGCAAGGCGCTGGCGGTCGCCCTTCGGCGGCTCCTCACGGCGGGTGTCCGGCTCGACGGGGCGAGCGATCACGGGGTCAGCGAGGCGCTGTACCTGCGTGACCCGGACGGCAACGGCGTCGAACTGTACTGGGACCGCCCGAGGGAGTCATGGCCCCGGACGGCAGGCGGCGAGTTGGCGATGGTGACGGAGCGGCTGGACCTGCAAGGGCTGCTGAACGAGATCGAGCTTGTGACGGACGCCACACCCGTTGATCCGGGGCCACGGGATCTGTGAGCGGAGAGAGGTCATGAACGAACAACAGTCGAGCGTCGGCTCCCGAACGATTCGTCCCGAAGCCGTCGCCGACCACGAGGTAGTCCGGCACGTCAACAGGCTTGCCTTCGGGCGGGACGACGAGGCCGGGATCGTCGATGCCTTGCGTGAGGGCGGTCACGCTTGGGTGTCGCTGGTCGCCGAGGTCAAAGGCCGGGTCGTCGGCCACACCCTTTTCAGCGACCTGCCGATCCTGACGGACAGCGGCACCGTTTCAGCGGTTTCTCTGGCACCGATGGCGGTCCTGCCCGAGTATCAGCGCAAGGGGATTGGCTCGGCACTGGTCGAGAAGGGGCTGGAAGTGTGTCGAGCCCAAGGGCACCGAATTGTTGTCGTGCTAGGGCACCCCGAGTTCTACCCCCGCTTTGGCTTCACAGCGAAGCTCGCCGAGCCTCTCTCTTCGCCGTTCGGCGGGCGGGAGGCGTGGATGGCACTGGAGTTGGTGCCGGGTGCGCTCGGCGGCGTGTCCGGCTGGGTCTGTTACCCGCCGCCGTTCGGGTTCCACCTGCCACGGCTACCACTTCGTGAAGTCGGTGGGAACTTCGCCGAAGTGGA
>CALLZJ010000371.1 GCA_937858435.1 uncultured bacterium | reverse complement strand
GGAGAGGTTTGCAATCCCAGCGGAAGCCGGACGAGATGCTACAGGATTTCATGGCGGGGGGCCGCGACTTTTTCGGAAACCCCCGCAACCAACGCCCCGATAGGGGTGGGGGGCTTTTCGGCGCCGGCCGGGGGGGCCACGGTCCGGGGGGGGGTCCCGTCCCGCTGGGGGGCGAGCCACTGGGGCCAGTCCTCGGCGGCCAAGGGCAGGGCCAAGATGAGAGACAAGCACACGGCCGTCAGGATGCGGGTCATGGGAGGCTGCTCCGATGCTGAGGTTCCTGGCAGGCATTGTACCGGGTGCATTGTACCGGTACGGGTCCCAGTCTGCCCAGGCTGCCCGAGCGCTGACCGGGCGTGGCTGTCGGCAAAACCTGGCCTGTTCTTTAGTCCAATCTTTTGCTAGAGGCTGCAGACCTTGGGTGGGCAAGAAGCCGACCCTGATCCCGCTCTCATGGATGATAAGGGCCGTCTATGGTCTTGCACGTCGCCGTGGCATCAGTGCTGGTCGCATTCGGGGGTCTGGGACTGATCAGCCTGGCCTGGACCCGGCTGGGGAGTTGCCCGGTCCGGGCCGAACATGGCCGCTGGCTGTTCGTCTTCCTGTTCGCTGCCCTGGGCGGGCTCTGCGTTTCGACGGCGGCCGTGCTGCCCCAGGTGGCGATTAGCACCGGCCTGCTCCTGGCCTTCTTCCTCATCCTCATGCTCTGGGATGGTCCCGCCGCCCACACCGGCGAGCCGAGCTAGATTCGCCGCCGGAAGGGGACGCAGAACGCCACCGCGCCCCCCAAAGCCACGAGCAACAGCGTGACTGGTTGCAAGTGGTGAAGATGGGCCACGAAGTAGCCCAAGGATGGGTCGGCAACAAAGGGCCGATATCGCCACTCGGTGAACAAGCCCAGGGCCACAGCGGCCGCGGCACAGAGGAAGGGCAGCCAGCGCGACGACGTGCGGACCACCCCCGCCCCGAGGCCGAGCAAGCCGCCTGGCAAGACCAGGGCATAGAAGCCCTGGGAGAGAATCCAGAAGAAACCCAAGTAGCCCAGGGCCCCGCCGGCGGCCGCACCGACCAGCGCAGTAGCGACACGCACCATGGCCAGGACCTCGGGTTAGGGCAGTGGGTCACTTCGGCGCGAAGAGCGCGGTCATCTGCTTGCCTTCCATGCCCGGAGGTTTCTCGACCTTGCTGAGATCGGCGAGCTTCTCGACGATCTCGCGCATGATCCGTTGGCCCTCCTCGATGTGCTGCATCTGTCGGCCCCGGAAGCGGACCGCGACAAACACTTTGTCGTGATGTTCGAGGAAGCGCCGGGCCTGGTTGATCTTCACGTCGAGGTCGTGCTGGCCGGTCACGGGGCTGACCCGAATCTCCTTCCGCTTCTGTTGCGTCTGCCGCGCGACCTTCTTGGACTGCTGGTAACGGAACTTGCCATAGTCCATGATCTTGCAGACGGGTGGGCGTTCGTTGGCCGCCACCTCAACGAGATCGAGCCCGGCCTCACGCGCTTTCTCCAGCGCCTGGGTGGTCGGCACGAGGCCAAGCTGCTCACCCTCGGCGCCGATGAGTCGGATCGGGCTGATGCGAATCTGTTCGTTCATGCGTGGCCCACGCTCTTGCGGGGCAAAGCGTTCCTGCCGGTCGACGATGCGAAAGCCTCCTCGGCCGCGCGGTGCCTGGTGCCTGGCATCCGATCGCGCGGTATCGGATGCCACCCTGATGGAGAGTCAAATCATTCGTACCGCGTGGGTTCTCGCTCGTCAAGCGTGATCGCCCCCGATCCGCGCCGATTCACGACCCCACGCCGGGCCGGTCGCGTTGTCACCGCGGGGCTCATTTATTCGCCATGACGTGCATGATATCGCCATCCTGCACGATGTAGGTCTTCCCCTCGAGCCGATAGACCCCGCGCGCCTTGGCCTCTTTCATCGATCCCAGTTCTTTGAAGTCCGGGAAGGGAACCACCTCAGCGCGGATGAAACCCGTCGCCAGGTCGGTATGGATCGCGCCCGCCGCCGGCTGGGCGGGCATCCCTTGCCGAATCGGCCAGGCCCGGCACTCATCCTCCCCCACCGTGAGGAAGACGATCTGGCCCATGCCCGCGAAAACGGCGCGGATGACCGCATCGCGCGTCAGTCCCGCCAGTCCCAGGTCCGCCATGAAGCTGGCCCGATCCGCCTCCGGCAGTTCGAGAATCTCCATCTCCAGCTTCACCGGTGCCGCCACGAGATTCGGCGCCATCTGCCGCAGCCGCTCCGGGATGGGGCTCGTGCTCTCGGCCTGGTTCACAAAGACCATCTCGGTCTTGAGCGTGAGCAACTGGGAGCTGCGGATCGTCTTCTCTTGGTCGGGGCCCAGGCCAAGCGTCAGGGGCGACTGTCCGGCTTCGAGCACTGTGACGATGCGATGGAGCAATTCCAGTTCAGCCTGGTCGGCGTCGCGCTCCTTGGCCGGACGCGGCTTCTTGAGCTGCCCTTCCAGACGCTGCATGCGCCCGGTCACGATGTCCAGGTCGGCGAAGGCGATCTCGGCGCGGAAGTTCTCCAGTTCCTGGACCAGGTCGCCGCCGCCGAAGCCGTTGAGGACCACGAGCAAGCCGTCCGCTTCGCGCAGGATGCCGAGCCGGCGGGGATTGTCGCCCCGTTCGCCGACCAAGAGGCCCGGCGTGTCGACGATCTCCAGGGTGGCATAGGTCGTCTTCTTGGGTTTGAAGTGGCCCGACAGCCAGTCGAGCCGTTCGTCCGGCACGCGGGCCATGCCCAGTTGGCCACGGCTGGCCGCGGCCAGATCGGGAGCCACCCCCGTGAGCCATTGAAAGACCGTGCTCTTGCCCGAACCGGCGAATCCCACCAAGCCGACCTTCATGCCTGCCGCTCCAGGAGAAGTCATCCGCGCGGCCGACCATTCGGGCCCGGACACGGAGAAACAGTTAGGATAGGCTGCCGACACATTGCCGACCATGCCGCCCGCCTGGCTGCCCGTAGGAGTATGGCCAAGGTTCATGGCGACACCCCCAGGCCTCGCCAGAAGGGTTCTACGGCGACTCCAGGGCCTGCCGACGGGGGTTCCAGGGCTCGCCACGCGGTCTCCACGCTTCTGGGCGCTAGCGCCAGAGCTTGCCGGAGGGCTGCCACTAGGGGGGTTTGCACGCTCCGGCGCTCACGCCACGGTGATTTCACAGGGTTTCTGGACCAGGCCACGCTTCCCGGCGCCGGTTTCGGGCTCGGCGCCGCGGCCCGCGTCCGCCCCTGCTGCCCGCCCGACCACCTAGGCAATCTGCGAAGTCTACCATAATGAACGGACGTATACAACCCGGTTGTGGACGCGGGAGATGCACCTTTCCTTCGGTGCCTGTCTGATTCTGCAGCGCCGGTCACGGGGAAAAGAGAATGGTCGGCCCTTGGAAATGCGTACCCAGGTCACACGGGCCGTTTCGTGCTTCAAATGCGGACGGAGAGATGGCTATAATCGGTTTGATTGCTCGGTCTCTCAGGAGGACAGTCATGGCCCGGTCGACCACTCTCCCCACACGGCGCTGCCCGCGGCCGATGCTCCTCGGTCTCGCGACCGGCCTCGCCCTGCTTGGTTGGGTCGGCTCAACCGTGGCAGCGCCGCCCAGCGTGGGGCGCACCCTGCGGCCGGCCCAGGTCCTCCCCGGCGTGCTGCCCGCGCAGAGCGGGGACAGTCTGTTCATGCCCGTGGACCTCGAGCGCGATCGGCCCGGTGCCCTGCGGCAAGAGCGCGACCGCATGCTGGCCGGCATCACCATGGACAAGTTGCTGGCTGGCCTGCAGGCTCCCCGCAAGCTCGATGCCAAGGCGCTGGCCACGCGCCGCGATCTGGTCGGCTATCTGATCGCCTACTATCGGCATCAGGTGGAAGCAGACGCAACGGCCACCTCCGCCCGACAACAACTGGCCTTCATGCATCTGGTCGCGGGCGACACGTTCGAGCAACTTGGCGAAAGCGCCCGGGCCATCGCCGCCTTCCGCTCCGCCGCAGAGCAGTATGCCCTGATCATGGGTCCGGTCGGCCAGGCGGTCCAGGATCCAGGCCTACGCCGCTACGAGGCCTACGTCTGGCATCGGCTCGGCGCCGCCTATCAGCAGGTGGGCCAGAATGAGGCCGCCCAGGCCGCCTACGGTCGGGCCGTGCAGATGCGCCAGGAGTTGGCGCGCGCGGCTCCGCGCCAGGCCAGCCTCCGCTTCGAACTGGCGACGACCCAGATGAATCTGGGCCTGCTGCTAGAGCAAACGCAGGCGGCGGAGGCGGCGGAAGCCGCCGATCGGGCCGCGGTCGAGCTACTCACCCAGTTGGCCGTCGAAGACCCCCGCAACGTCGACTATCGGCAGGAACTGGCCCGGAGCCTGCGCAACCTCGGCCGGCTGCGGCACAAGCAGGGGCAGAAGCCGCTCGCCCAGGCCGACTTTCAGCGGGCGGTGGCCCTGCAGGAAGAACTGATCCAGGAAGCACCCCGGGAGCCGAACCACCGCCGCGACCTGGCCCTGAGCCACTTCTTGCTGAGCGTGATGCATCAGCAGAACGGCCGACGGACCGCCGCCCCCCGGGTTTGCCGGGCCGCTCTGGAGCATCAGCGACAACTGGTCGACGACTTCCCCAACGAGCCTGAGTATCAGCAGGAGTACGCCCGGACCTGGCACGCGCTCGGCGTGGTCGAGCAAGAGGGCCAGGCCTACCGGGACGCCCTCTCAGCCTTCCAGCAAGCGCTCACGCTGCAGGAAAACCTGGTGCGACTCGTTCCAGACCGACCGGTGCATCGGCTCGACCTGTCGGCCACGCACCACAGCCTGGCCGTCTTACACCATCGAGAAGGTCGGCGGCGGGAAGCCAAGGCCGCCTACGATCGGGCCCGGAGCCTGCAGGAGCAGCTCATCCGCGAGAGTTCCGAGCACCTGGCAATCTGGCTCCCCTTCGGCTACACCCTGCACAATTTGGGCATCTGGTATGCCCAGGAAGCGGACCGGGCCCAGGCCGCTGCGCTGTACCGCCAGGCCCTGGAGATACGCCGACGCGTGCTGGAACGTACGGCCCAGGCAGCCGCCCGTGAAGCCTTGGCCTGCACCCAAGTCTGCTTCGCGGCCACACTGCGCGATGAAAGCGACTGGCAAGCGGCCCTGGAGACCTTCCAGGAGGCGATCGCCACGCTCGAGAGCCTGCGGACCAATGGCCAGGGTGGGGGCGACCTGCGCTGGTGGCTCCGCAATGCCTACTGGGGTCGGGCCGTGCTGCACGATCGCCAGGGGCAGTTTGCCGAGGCTCTGAAGGATTGGGACCAGGCCATTGCCATGCAGCAGCGGATGGACGACGACCCGGGTCACGAGTTGGCCATGTTGCGGCTGTTCCGCATGGCCTCGGCCGTGGCGGACGGTTCCGACCCCGCCGCGGCCCTCAGTGCCGCGCGGGGGCTCTCGATCGCCCAGCGAAGCCAGTGGGGGCCCAACTTTGCGGCCGCTCTGGTGCTGGCCCGGGTGGCGGCCCGCACCCCCGCCAATGCGCCCGCACTGTCCCAGGAGGCCGTGGCCGCCCTGCGCCGCGCCCGGCAGGCCGGCTACTTCCAAACCAAGGCCCAGGCCAATCAATTCACGATCGATCCCGCGTGGAAGGCGCTCATGACCCGTGAGGATTTCCAGGCCTACGTGCGAACCTTGGCCCCTTGACGGCTTCTTTTCCTGTGGCCAAGCGCGAGCCCTTGCGGTTGTGGCTGGGTGTGCTAACCGTGGTGCGAGGAGTCCCCATGGCGGAGCTTGTCCTCGAACGTGAGCAGTATCTGCCGCGGCCCATCGATGAAGTCTTTGAGTTCTTCGCCCAGGCCGAGAACCTGGACTACCTCACGCCGCCCTGGCTCCACTTCCGCATCGTCACGCCCCGCCCCATCATCCTGCAGCAGGGGGCTGTGATCGACTACCGCATCCGGTGGCGGTGGCTGCCCGTGCGCTGGCGGAGCGTGATCACGGCTTGGGACCCGCCCCATGGCTTCGTCGACGAGCAGGTTCGAGGCCCCTACAAGTTCTGGCACCATACCCACAGCTTCGTGGCCAAGGAGGAAGGCACGCTGATGACCGATCGGGTGCGCTATCGCCTCCGCTGCGCCCCCTTCAGCAACTTCATGCAGAAGCGAGTGGCCTCCGACCTGGAGCTGATCTTCGACTATCGGCGGCAGCGGATCGCGGATTTCTACTCCGCTCCGATCATCACCCCCTCGGCAGCCAAGATGCTTGAGGGTTTCTAAGCCTCAGCGTTCGCTGGCCTCGCTGTCGCTCTCCTCTTCCTCGGCAGGGTCGGCCTTGGGTTCGATCCGCCGCGATAGGTCCTGGTAGAGGTTCGGAAACTGCCGTTCCATCATGGCCTGGCGGTCACCCCGCAGACGCCGCATCCGTTCCAGGCCCCAGCGGCGAATCGCCATCGTCTCCCAGAAGGCCACGGCCAGGAGTGCAAAGAGCACCAAGGCGATCCCGCCGACGTAGGCGAAGGCGGACCGCACGAACCGCTCTTCCTCCGGGGTCAGCTTCTGGCCGATCTCCTTGGCGGCCGGGCCCCGTTCGACCAGGCCATCCAGCCGGGCCAGCACGTCCATGCCGAAGAGACCCCCCATCTGCACCGCGAGCACCATCATGAGCACCACGCCCACCGAGCGGCGGAAGATGCGGCCGCGGTAGTGGGCCCGCTCTTCGACGGGGAGGCTCGGCTGTGCCCGCAACCAACGGGCCAGTTGCCACTGCCGCCAGGCGAACCAGCCGGCGAGCGCGACCAGCAGCAGCACGATCGTCGGACCCACGAACTTTTCCATGAACGCTCCGACTTGGACAAGCGCCGCCGCGCCCAGCCCACCTAGTCGCGTAGCCAGCGGGCCGCTTCAACCGCATGGTAAGTCAGAATCAGATCGGCACCGGCACGCTTGATGCTCGTCAGAATCTCTAGCGTAATGCGGCGTTCGTCGATCCAGCCGCGCTCCGCGGCCGCCTTCACCATGGCATACTCGCCGCTCACGTTGTAGGCCGCCACCGGCACGCCGAACCGCTCCTTCACCTGGCGGACCACGTCGAGATAGGCCAAGGCGGGCTTCACCATCACCACGTCCGCCCCTTCGGCAAGGTCCAGCTCGACCTCACGCAGCGCTTCGGCCGCATTGGCCGGGTCCATCTGGTAGCCACTCCGGTCGCCAAAGCTCGGTGGCGACTCGGCGGCCTCCCGGAATGGCCCATAGAAGCCCGAGGCATACTTGGCGGCGTAGCTCAGGATGGGCAGGTGGCTGAAGCCGGCCGCGTCCAGCCCTTGGCGAATCGCCCCCACCATGCCGTCGAGCATGCCGCTGGGGGCGACGACGTCGGCCCCCGCCTCGGCATGGCGGACACATTGCTTGACGAGGTTGGGAAGGGTGGCGTCGTTGTCGACGTCGAGCCGGCCGGCCACGCTGCCAAGCACGCCACAGTGCCCATGATCCGCGTACTCACAGAAACACTCGTCGGTGATGAAGAGGGCGTCCGGGTGAGCGGCCTTCAGCACGGCCAAGGCCCGGGCGATGACGTTGTCCGCGGCCCAGGCGGAGGAGCCGATGGCGTCCTTGTGCGGCGGGATGCCAAAGAGAATGAACGCCTGCACGCCGGCCTCTCGGGCCAGGGCCACTTCACGCACCGCTTCGTCGGCACTGAGTTGGGCCTGGCCGGGCATGGAGGCGATGGGCTGCCGCACGCCCTCCCCGGGACGGATGAAGAGCGGGAGGATGAAGTCGTCGGCCGCCAGCGTGGTCTCACGCACCATGCGGCGGAGAACGGGCTGCTGCCGTAGCCGGCGCAGGCGTCGAACCGGAAAGGGAGCGTGGTCTGCCATGATCTTCCAGCCGCCGCGGCCCTCGGAGCCGCACGTTTACTGCATCCAGGGCACGGGCTTCTTTTCGAGAAATGCCTTGAGGCCCTCCTTGGCTTCGATATGGAGCCGGGCCTCGGCGCTTTCGTGTGCCGTTTGCTGCCGCAGGGCCCGGGTCGGTTCGTCCATCTGCCCGAGCAACACCTTCGTCACCGCCAGGGCCTGGGGGCCCGCCTCGGCCAACTCCCGGCTCCAGGCCAGGGCCGTGGGCAGAAGCTGGTCGCCAGGCACCACCTCGTTGATCAGTCCCAGCCGCTTGGCCTCGGCCGCGTCGACCAGATGCCCCCGCAGCAGCAAGGCTCGGGCGGCGCGCTGTCCCACGTGACGCAGCAGGTGGGGCATGACCATCGCCGCCACCAGACCCCGCTTTACCTCCGGATAGCCGAACTTCGCCTCGGGTACGGCCACGGCCAGATCGCACACCGTCATCAGCCCCGCACCCCCCGCCACCGCCGCCCCGTTGACCGCCGCCATGGTCGGCTTCGGACTCGTGTAGATCAGGTCGTATAGCGTGCTCAGCCGCTGGGCATCGTGGTGGACGCGGTCGGCCTCGTCAGCCTGATCGAGGGTGGCGGCCAACTCGGCCAGGTCCATCCCGGCACAGAAGGCCGGACCCGTCGCCGTGAGGATGAGGCTGCGCACGGCCGCTTCCGCGCTGATCGAACTCACGGCCTCGGTCAGCTCGTGAATCAGCTCCCGGCACAGAGCGTTACGCCGCTCGGGCCGATGGATCGTCACCACGGCGGCCGATTCCACCCGTTCGACGCGGATGAACTGGTAGGTCATGGTCCACTCCCAGGGTTGGGGCCGGGACGCCGCAGGGCTTCAGGGTGGCTCGGAGCAGGCAGCTCCAGTTCCAGCACGGCCTGGCCCAGCGCCTTGCCCTGCGTGTCGATCCGCAGCGACCGGCTGGCCCCGCCGGCCAGGCAGTCGTGGAGGACGAAATTCAGTCCCCACACGTTGGGGGCCAGGAAGCGCTCGACCCGGCTGGCCCCGAGCTGATGGAAAAACGCCGCGACTCGGTCGGCGGACAGATGCTCGCGCAGATGCTCGTACCCGGCGGCCGTGTAGGCGATCACGGCGACGTTGGCATGGTTGCCCTTGTCGCCGCTGCGGGTGTGTGCGATCCCATGCAACTTGAGGGTGGCGGCCATGGTGCGAGGGGAGGTCCCGAGGTTAGAAGACCCTGACGTCGTGAGGGACGGCGCTCCGGTCGATGAGGGCCGGCCAGTAAGCGTACACTTCGCGGACTTGAGCCCGGCCGGTCGCATAGCCGGCCGTGCCCGGCAGCCCGGCCGTCACTAGCGGAGCGAGTTCCTTGGTGAACCGCTCGACCGCGGCCCGGCTCGGATCGTATACCGACAGCCGCAGCATCACCTCGGCGGGCGGCGTGGCTGGGGCCCCATGCCCCCGCACGACCCCCCCCCCCGCCGATGACTTCGATCAGGTGATCCGCGTAGGTGAAGCCGGCGTGGCGTAGCTTCTCCATGATGATCGCTCCAGACCGGCGGGCCTTGGCCACGGCATCCCGACCGAACAGGGCCAGCGTTCCCGTCGCCGTGAAGCCGTTTCGATAGGCGATGGACACCTTGTACTTCTCCGGCGCGGGTCGGCCCCGGGTCCCGGTCACGGCCACTCGGTCGGGTCCCGCGGGCCGCAGCACCGGCGTCGTGAAGTCGGCCACCACGTCCGGCGTCAAATAAGCGGCAGGGTCGCCGACCTCGTAGAGCATCTGCTCGGTCACGGTCTCGAGGTTGACGGTTCCGCCGGTGCCAGGCGGCTTGCCAATCTGAAAGGCCCCGTCGGCAGTTAGGTCGACGAAGGGATAGCCGATCTGGGAGTAGTCCCCCGCCTCGGGCCAATGGGTCCAGAGTCCGCCCGTTGCCTGGGCGCCGCATTCGATCAGATGGCCTGCCAGCGTCGCGGCGGCGATTCGATCCCAATCATCTTCGGGCCAGCCGAACTCATGGCGGGCTGGGCCCACGGTCAGGCAAGCGTCGGCGACCCGCCCCGTGATGACGATCTCGGCTCCCTGCCGCAGGGCCGCCACGATCCCCGCGGAACCCAGATAGGCGTTGGCCGCCACGACCCGGTCGCGGATCGAGGCGAGCGGCGCGCCGCTATCCATGTGAGCCAGGGTGTGGCCGGCCGCGACCAGGGCATCGAGCCGGGGCAATAGGTCGTCGCCCGTGACGATGCCGATCCGCTTCATCCCCAGCCCGGCCCCGGCGAGCACCGCCCGAGCCGCCTCGGCACAAGCGGGTGGATTCATCCCGCCGGCATTGGTCACGATCTTGAGCCGGGGCTGGGTCTGCAGCGAAGGGAGCAGGCTGGTGAGCACTTGGAGGAAGTCGGTGGCATAGCCGAGCTGGGCATCGCGTTGCCGCAGCCGGGCGAGGATCGACATGGTCAACTCGGCCAGGTACTCGAGGGTGAGGTAGTCGAGCTTGCCCATTTCGACGAGTTGGGCCGGGGCGTCGAGGCTGTCGCCCCAGAAACCACAGCCATTGCCGATACGAAGCGTCTGCGTCATGAGGAGGGCCCGGCGTCAGGAGTCCCAGGGATTGTAGCAAGCCTGGCCCAATCGCCGACCTGGCCGAGGCGGCTCCCACCCTCTCTGTTCGCTGTCAGCCTCCCCGCCCCCCGCGCCGCTCTCCCCGCGCCCCGCGCCGGGAGTAAACTCCAGGCCCCGAGGCGCTTAGGTCTTGCATTTGGAGCCCCGGGCCGCGAAGCTAGTGTTTTCGCTCGGCAGGTCCGTGGCCGCCTGTCCGGGTAGCCCTCTTGCCCGGGCCGCCATGGAGACGATGCATGTCCCAGGAGTTTAAGCCCTACGTCCCAGCCAACGTCCGGATGCCGGAGTTCACCGTCTCCGCCGTCTTGCTGGGCACTTCCCTGGGGCTGATCTTTGCCGCCTCGTCACTCTACCTCGTGCTCAAGGTCGGCATGACCGTGTCGGCGAGCATCCCGGTGGCGGTGCTGGCGATCACGCTCTTCCGCGGCCTGTCCAAGGCATTCGGGCTCCGGCAAGCGACCATCCTGGAAAACAACATCGTCCAGACCGCGGGCTCGGCCGGCGAGTCGATCGCCTTCGGGGCCGGCGTCACCATGCCCGCCCTCATGATGCTCGGCTTCAACATGGACCTGCCCCGCGTCATGACCGTCTCGATCATGGGCGGCATTCTCGGCATCCTGGCCATGATCCCCTTGCGGCGGGCCTTCATCGTCCGTATGCATGGGCGACCCGGCCAGCCCGGCACGCTGCTCTACCCCGAAGGCGTCGCCGCCGCCCAGGTCCTCATCTCGGGCGAGAAGGGCGGCACCACGGGCAAGGCGGTCTTCATCGGCTTCGGCATCGCCTTCGTCCACAAGTTCGCCACGCTGGGGCTCAATCTGCTCCGGGAGACGGTGGCCGTCCCCGTCGCGGTCATCAACAAGGCCGCCGTCTTCGCCATGGACATGGCCACGGAACTGCTCGGCGTGGGCTACATCATCGGCGTGCGGACCGCGTCGATCATGATGGCCGGCGCCGTCCTGGGCTACATGGTCATCGTGCCGGTGATTTACTTCATCGGCAGCAGCTCCAACGAGCCGGTCGCGCCGGCCAACATCTCCATCCGCGCGGCAGAAGAGGCCCACGAAAAGGACCCCGACAACAATCCCACGATCGTCACCTTCATCCGGAACAACTACCTGCTCTACATCGGTGCCGGCTGCGTGGCGGCCGCAGGCGTCATCAGCATGGGTAAGACCCTGCCGATGATCATCAAGTCGCTCGGCGGGATGGTGGGGATGGGGGTGGGAGCGGACGGCGAGGTTCGCCGCACCGACCACGACTTGCCTTTGACTTTTGTCCTGGGCGGGAGCTTACTTTTATTGATCTTGCTGGGCGTTTTCCTCGCGGCGGAGGTGGGTCTGTTGGCGGGCGTCGCCGGGGCCATCCTCGTCCTGCTATTCGGCTTCCTCTTCGTCACGGTGTCGGCCCGCCTGACCGGCGAGATCGGTTCTTCATCGAACCCCATCTCCGGCATGACGTCGGCCACGCTGATGATGACCTGCCTGATCTTCCTGGCCCTGGGCTGGGTGTCGTCGCAGGATCGCGTGCTGGCCCTGTGCGTGGCCGGCGTGGTCTGCATCGCCTCCTCGAACGGCGGCACGACGGCCCAGTCGCTAAAAACCGGCTTCCTCGTCGGCGGCACGCCCTGGGCCATGCAGTGCGCCATCCTCGTGGGAGCACTGGTCTCCGCGGTGGTGATCGGCGGCACGCTCCTGGCCTTCAACGCGGCCGGCACGATCTACAGTGCCGATCCGATCTACCTCCCCAAAGACGCCCAAGGGCAAATCCTCGTCTTGACCGCGGAGGAGCGGTCCCGGCTCGACGAGCAGCAGACCCACGAAGGCAAGAACTACCTGGTCTGGGACTCGCGCCGCGATGCCTTCACCAAGGACCGCTACCAGGCCCGGAAGGAGTTGCTCAAGGTGCCCGAGGGCAGCGCGCCGGAGGGCCGGTTCCTCGTCGATCCCGACTCGGGTAAGGTAGCCCTGCTCGTCGACCCGATGATCGGCGGCAAAATCAAGTCGGTGGACGGCAAGCCCGTGAGCCGCTTCGATGCGCCGAAGACCCGGGTCATGCAGATCATCATTGACGGCGTCTTGACGCTGAAGCTCAACTGGAGCCTGGTGCTCATCGGGGCCATGATCGCGGTGACGCTGGAGTTGTGCGGCGTGTCGTCGCTGGCCTTCGCGGTGGGACTCTATGTGCCGATCCAGTTCTCCGCGCCGATCTTTGTGGGCGGCATCGTCCGCTGGCTGGTGGACAGCTATCTGAAGGGCTCGGCCCGCGTGACGCCGCTGCCCGGGGAGTCGGCCGCCGAGACCGCGGCCCGGGCCGAAGTGGAAGCGATCCGGCGCACCGAGACGAGCCCGGGGGTGCTGCTGGCTTCGGGCTACATTGCGGGCGGCTCACTGGCGGGCGTCGTGGTGGCGTTCCTGGCTTTCTCCGAGCCGGTTCAGAACGCATTGAACCTCTCTGAGCTGGTTGCCAAGGTGGACGCGCAGGTGGCGATGATGATCGCCGTCGGCTTATTTGTCCCGGTGGTGCTCTTCCTGTGGGCGGTGGGCCGCGAGTTGGTCTTCCCGCCGCCGGCCGAGCCGGCGACCCTCGAGGCCCCAGCTGAAGGCGGCGGCGAATAGGGCGCGCTCGGAAGCGAATAGAATGAAGGTCGACCCGAATCCGCGCGGATTGGGGCGAGCGCTGTTCCAACTTTGGGGAGGTAGTGCGATGCTACGCCTGACTTGCGTGACGCTGGCGCTGCTGTTGCTGACGCTGGTTCCGTGGGCTCAAGCGGCCGACGAGACGGATATCGCCGCGAAGATCGTCGGCGAATGGCGCATGGTGGAGGGGATGGCGGGGGGCAGGCCGCCGCCCGATGAAATCAAGGAGTCCATGCGCCTCTGGTTCGAGAAGGACGGTGTGTTTCGCGTGGAGTCGAAGGGCCCCGGCGGCGCGGAAATGAAGCAGAACGGCAAGTACAAACTGAACAAAGAGACCAAGCCGGTCCAGATCGACATCGACGCCAAGACGGAATTCGGTGACGAGAAGTACCGCGGCATCCTGGAGTTCAAGGGCGAGAACCTGCGGATGTGCCTGGCCCGGGGCGATGCCGCACGGCCTGCGGACTTTACCGCCGACGACGAGGACCGCTTCTACGTGGAAATGAAGCGCGCCCCGAAATAACTCAACTCCCTGGCGACGGGGGCGGGGCGGCCATCAGGGCCGCCAGCCCCAAGACCTCGGCAATGAACTCGGCCAACTGGTCGGGCGCCACCTGGTGGTTCTTCCGAAAGGCGACCAGTCCCGCTTCGTGGCCTTCGATATGCCAGTTCGCTTTCTCTTCCAGTCGAGAACGTACGTCGGCGGCAAAGACCGCCCGGATCGCGGCTTCGTCCGGCCCTTTGAGCAGATACATCTTCGAGAATTGGGGGGAGTCGTCGAAGTCGATATCGGCGGCTCCGAACCAGTCGCCGAGCCGATGCAACCAGTTTTCGGGGGTCAGGCGAAAGTCAGGCCATCCCGGGTTGCCGGGCAGCACCACGAGGGTCTGGGCGTAATGCCGCGCGCTCTTACCGCCCCCCACGGTGTAAGACCAGTCGGCCAGGCAGACCGTCGTCTCACCCACCTGACCCACCAGGACGTTGTGGAACTTGTGGCTGTGGCCTTCCTCCAGCAGCGAACAGGAGCCATGCGCTTCCTTGAAGTCCTTGGCGGAAACCACCTCAGTGAAGTCGAAATCCAATAGGTCGGCGGCATCGAGCATCTCGGCCGCTCGCTGCAGGCGCTTGAGGTGGAAGAAGTGAAAGAGGATCAGGGCGACGAACAGCAGAACGCTGCCGATCAGGATGACCCACAGGACATCATGCTCGAAGTTGAAGGCCAGAACCGCACACCCGATCAGGAGCGGTATGAGAACGAGCCAGGCGATCTTCCAGCGGTATCGAACCGTGGCCCAACGGGCCTCAGCCTCGGCACGCCGAGCGGAGCGGTCAAGGGTGGGCTGCTCATGCGATTCAGGTTCCGGCTGGTCCATGCCTTCGTCTTAGACATGGACGCAGCCGAAGAGAAGTGGCAGTGGCCGTAAGCCGTGGCTTAGAACCGCACCTCGAAGCCAACCGACATGCCGTGGGCCCAGAAGCTCGTGGTCTTGAACGGCACGAGCGGCCGGAAGGGCTCGGCCGGCCCAAGGAAGGCCGACGACTGGGGCACGTAGCTGCGGTTGATGACGCGGTCAAGCTGGTCGCCGGGTCGGACCACGCGGTTGATGTAGAGGAACTGCCAGCCGGCGGTGAGGCGAATGGCGTCGGTCATCCAGTAGCCGAGTTGGATGCCGGCCTCGGGCATGAAGGCGAACTGATTCTTGTCATTGCGGCCAATGTTGGTGGCCACGGCATTGAGACCGCCCAGGAACAGGGTTGGCGGGGCGCCGCTGGCCGGCTGGACGAAGGTGGTCCCGTTGACGGCGATATTTTGATCGTTCACGCCCAGGGCGACATTGCCGAAGACGCGAACCGTCAGCCCGTCGGCGACGGCATACTCGGCCCGCAGACCGAACTGGGTGGCGAAGAACTGATTCCGGGTATGGAAGTCGTTGACGTCGCCGGCCGTGCTCTCGGGACCGACATTGACGCCGCCCACGGTGAAGCCCGGGGCGCCCGGCAGCACGGTGGCGAAGGAACTGATTTGGATGTTCTCACTCAGGTCGACGTAGCGCGTGCCCATGACCCAGTCGATCCGGAAGCGCTCGCTGCTGGAGATGGGCATGACGAGATTGACTTCCCCGCTCGAAAGGCGGGAGCCGCCGCTGAAGCTGATGCCGCCGGTGAACTCGCCGGGAATGGAGTAGACCAGCGAGCGTTCTTCACCGGTCTGAGCGTCCTGGAAGGGGACGGCCAGAACGGGGTTGCCATTATCATCGGCGAGGAAGTCGTGCCGGCGTTCCTTGCGGAGGATGAAGAAAACGTTGCCGTCGATGGCCCAGCCGGTGTCGTGGTCCAGAATGTAGCCAGCCGACACCTTGACGCCGGACATCCAGTTGTAGCCGAGATTGCTGTTGCCACCCAGGATGACGGTGGAAGGCTGGCCAATGATGCCGCTGTCATTGACGTTCGAGGTCGTCACCAGAGGGATGGGCACTGGCTGACTCTTGAGTTGCCAGAGCAGGTAGTCCACGCCCGCATAGAAGCGGGGCGGCTCACAGCAAGGATCGCATAGGCCATCGCAGCCCTGGGGCAGAAGCGATGCGGGCGCCGGCGACGGTGCCGGAGCCATGACCGGGGGTTCGGCCGCGCCGCCCGGTCGATCCGGCATCTGGCCCCAAGCGGCGCTTGCACCCAGGACCGATAACCCCACGCCCAGCGCCCACCGTGCCTTCATGGCTCGTCCCCTTGGCAATCGCGGCCCGACGCCGCGGCAGGTTCCCCCGCTTGACAAGTCGGCACGGGAGGCCGGCCGGCTGCATCTTCGTTGCCCCACGCACGGTCGGCAAGCGACGCCGAGCCAGCATGATTGGCAAGGGTCCCGCAGCTTACGTAGCTTCTCAGCCATCGGCGTCCGGTGGGGCACCGACCGGCTCGCCGCCCGCGCCACTCCGCATCAGGGGACTCGTCCGCGGGTAGCGAAGGAAAGTGCGGTCATTGTCCGTACGGTCAGACAAGCGTTCGAAGTCACGAACGCTGGTGGGTCGGAATTGCGGCAAGCCGCCGTGGCAGGCCGTGGGTCGACACAGGTTCCCTTCGAAGCTCGGGAAGAGCTTCTTCAAGGCCGCCTCATCCACAATGTCGCTCTCCGTGCCCAACGTCACCACGCCATTCATCGCCAGGATGAGATTATTGCGAAAGACGATCCGGCTGCCGCTGTCGGCTTCGGGCAGTGCCTGGAGGTGGATGCCGCTGGCGTAGCGCAGGAAGGTGTTGTTAGCCACGGTGAGGCGAATCTGCGCTGCCTCTTCGATCAACACCACATCGCTCGGTTGATGCTCCTTCTTGGGGTCACGGCTGGGCGGCGGCGGGGTTAGGAATCGGCTTCGTTCCAGCCGCACGAATTCAGCCCCGCCCTGGATGTGGAGCACGGCCTTGAAGTAGCCTTCGAAGCGGCAGTCGGTGATCACGATGTGCTCGTTCCCCTGGGAAGGCTGCCGGCCCACCAGGTGGATCGCCGCCCGCCGCTGGTTCTTCTGCCCCGTTTCAAACCGCAGGCGCTTGAGCAAGACAGGGGCATCGCTGGCACCACGCACATCGGTGAGCACCAGGCCGGTTCGCTTGTACTGGTTGAAGTGGCATTCCTCGATCCGCAGCCCCGGGCAGTGGCCGGTCACGGTGATCAGGGCATCGACCGCATCGTCGTCGCCGTCGAGCCGGAAGCCGCGGACCACGAGCCCCTCCACGCGGGCGATCTGCAAGGGCGGCCGACGTCCCAGGCCGCTCCCGGGCAGCCAGGTCACGGCCTTGCCATCAGGCCGGGGCGCGGCCTCGATGGTGACGCCGCGACCGCGCCGGCCATCATCAAGTACCAGGCTTTCGCGGAGCGTTTCGCTCAGGACGACGATGCGGGTGCCTGGCGGGGCCAAATCCAGTGCCTGGGCCAACGTGGCACACTTATGCACAGCGCCGGGCGGCGCCTGGACGGGATCATCGACGACGAAAAAGGTCTGACGCATGTCCAGCCGGGCCAACTCGCTATCCGCACTCGGTGCCGCGGCGACAGGCGGGGGCGGAGCGGGCGGCTGGGATCCGACAGCGGGTGGGGAGCCTGGGATTTCATGAGGCAGCAGGGGCCGGGTGGGCCGAGAAGCCACGTCGAGCTTGGGCTGAGTGCTGCTGGCCATGAAATAGATCGCAGCCGCACAGGCGACGACGATCACACCGAGAACGCCTGCGACCAAGGCGGGATGGAGCTTGCGGACCTTCTTCCGGCCGCGTTTCGGTTTGGCTGCTTTGCCTGGCCGACCTGGGGCGGGCTCGGACGGCGGCGCGCTCTCGGAAGGCTTCGGGCGGGCGATTCGGCCCGAACTGCGGCGCGGCAGCGGCGTGGGCTTGCCCTGCAGCGGCTCGGTCGGGCTAGCGGACTCGACGACAGTCTGCATCAAGCTGACGGAGGGATGCGACGTTGGAGCGACCGACTCGGGCCGGTTGGCCAAGTGTGCCTTAACGACTGGCGTCCACTTGGGGAGCACTTCGGCCGGCGGCGGCGCGGGGGTCGCTTGCGTCCAAGGCTCCAAAGCGGCGATCAACTCACTCGGACTTTGAAACCGTTCCTCGGGCTTCTTGCGAAGCAGCCTGCTGACGATCAGATTGAGTTCCTTGGGCAGGTCGCGCCGCCGCTCGTAAAGGGATCGCGGTTCCTGCATCTGGTGGGCCAGCAGCTTCTGTGCGGCCGACAACCGATCGGCAAAGGGCGCCTGGCCGGCCAGGAGAAAGTAGAAAGTGCCGCCCAGGCTGTAGAGGTCAGCCCGAACGTCCACGTCGCTGGCATTCAGCGCCTGTTCCGGACTGAGATAGTCGGCCGTGCCCATGGTGGCCTGGTCGTCGTACTTTTGCGTGAGTTGATCGCCCTGGTTGTTGCGGAGGCGGGCCAGCCCCAGATCGAGCACCTTGATTGTGCCATGACGATCCAGAAGCAGATTGCCAGGCTTAATGTCCCGATGGACCCAGCCAGCACTATGGGCCCGCTGCAGTCCTGCCGCCGCCTGGGCGATGTAATGGGCCGCCACGGCCACTGGCAGGGGCCCCGTCTTCGTAACGAGTTCTTGGAGGTTCACACCGTCGATGAACTCCATCACCAGATAATGGAGCTTGCCATCCTGGTCGACGTCGTAAGCGCGGACCAGGTTGGGGTGGGTCAGGGCCGCCACCGCCCGGGCCTCGCGGTAGAAGCGCTCCAAGAGCGCCGGGTCCTTGGCCAGTTCGTCGGCGGGCAGAATCTTCACCGCCACCGGCCGCTTCAGCGTCGTATGCTCGCAGAGATAGACGGCCCCCATGCCGCCCTGACCCAGCAGTTCGAGCATCTTGTACTTGCCGCCCAACACAAACCCACGGGTCCGACCTTGGAGTAGCTGCTGGGCTTGAAACTTGGAGAGGACGCCCAGCCGCACGAGCATCACGGCGGCAGCCTGCGGCTGATGGGGCAACTGGTGGGTAGCCGCCAGCCTGTCCAGGAGCTGTTGCAACCGGTCGGCGGCAACCAGGCCGCTGCTCCGCACGGCCTGAAAGAACGTCTCGGCGGACACGACCATCCCACTGGCGGCCATGCGGCAGTCCTCGGTGCTTCATGCTGATCGAAAAGGTCCAGCCGGACGAGGGGCGGACCGACTGAACGTGGTCATTGTCGCCGGAGCCAACCGCCCGGACAAACGATGATTGAGTTAAACTCCCATGAAGCTACCCAAAGCCGGACCTCACGGCCGAAGGCCGGCCTGGGCGAACGCCGAAGCGGTGGAGTGAGACTCTTGCTCGCTGGCCCCTCAGCGTGCTAACTTAGGGAGTAACCACCGCCCGCTGTTGGGATCAGTTTCCTTCATTCCTCGTTTTTCGATGACCAGGCGCCGGCGGGGATGATTCGTCATTCCATTCTTGCGGCAAGGGGTACGCCTCGATGAACCACACGACCACGCCGGGCGGCACGGGACCCACTCCCGGGCCTGACCAGACCCTGGCCCACAACGGGCCGGGCTCGGAAGAAACCCAGGTCCAGACCAAAAGCTTCGAAGTCAGCACGCAGGACGCCGATAGCACCCAGCCCTTTCTCGGCCAGACGACCACGCCCGCCGCCAGCGACACGGTTCTGGCCGGCGGCGCTGAGACCACGAACGTCGACCTGCTCAGCGCCAAGGCCGAGCAACTCCAGCGGCAGCCCATCCGCCTCGGCGATTTTGAGATTTCCCAGAAGCTCGGCCAGGGCGGCATGGGCGCTGTCTTCAAGGCCAAGCAGCTTAGCCTCGACCGTGAGGTGGCCCTCAAAGTGCTGGCCAAACATCTGGCCGACAACGAAGAGTTCGTCATTCGCTTCTACCGCGAAGCCAAGGTGATGGCCAAGCTCGACCACGAAAACGTCATCCGCTGCTACGGCGTGGGGCAGGACAAGGGTCTGCACTACATGGCCATGGAGTACGTGGACGGCGGCACGCTCCAGAACTGGCTCGACAAGCAAGGCCGCTTCAGCGTCGGCGACGCCCTCCATGCCACGCTCGCCTGCGCCTATGCCCTCGAACATGCCCACGACCTCAAGCTCGTGCACCGGGATATCAAGCCCGACAATGCCCTCATCACCAAGAAGGGCGTGGTCAAGGTCGCCGACCTGGGACTGGCCAAGCCCACCGACGACGATCTGGCCCTGACTCAGACCGGCGTCGGGGCCGGCACGCCCCACTTCATGGCACCGGAGCAGATGCGCAATGCCAAGGACGTTGACGGCCGGGCCGACATCTACGCCCTGGGCTGCCAGCTCTACTACCTGCTCACCGGGGAGAAGCCGTTCAAGGGAACGACCCTGGTCGATCTGATCAAGGAGAAGGAGCTGGGCCGCTTCACCTCGGCCCGCAAGCTCAACCCCGACGTGCCGGATCGCCTCGATCTCATCATCGACAAGATGATGAGCAAGAGTCTCTCGGCCCGCTACCAGACCTGCCGGGAACTGATCAACGACTTGGAGAACTTGGGACTGGCCCATCCCGTGCTCAGCTTTCTGGGGATCGAAGGACCGCGGCCTTCGTCCATCCGCCGCTCCGGGACGTCCCCGACGTCGGGGCCCAGCAGCGGCACCCTGCCCACGCCCATCCCCGAGGAGAAGCCCACCGGCGACACCTGGTTTGTCTCCATTGGCTTCCAAGACGGCAAACGCCGGGTCAAGAAGATGACGACGGCCCAGATCATCGATTCGATCAAGTGCAAGGCCTTCGACGCCAAGGTCGAAGTCAGCCGGCAGGCGGGCACCGGTTACCGGGCCCTGGGCACCTGGCCGGAGTTCGAACTGGTCAACCAGCGGGACACCCAGAAGTCGGTCGACCGCCGGACGCAGGAGGTCAAGCGTGAGCACCGCTCCACGGTCCGCGAGATCGAACGCGACCTGCGCTGGCGGAGCGTGAAGCGATTCCTGAAGGAGACCGCCGGCTGGCTCTATCTGCTGATCGGTCTGGGCGTGCTCGGCGGGATCGGCTTCGCCGTCTACCTCTATTGGCCGCAGATCATGGGGCAGGTTCAGTCCGTGAAGGAACAGGTCCAGGAGCGCATCCAGTCGCCTGCTCAATAGTCGTTGGGGTCTGACACCCGGCCATGGCCAAGATGAAGCTCGCCATTGCCGGCATGCATTGCGCTTCCTGTGTGGGGCGGGTCGAAGAAGCGCTCCGCTCGGTGCCGGGAGTGCGGCGGGTGGCCGTCAGCCTACCGCTCAACCAGGCCCTGGTAGACAACGAGAATGACGAAGAGATCGACGTCCGCGCCTGTGCTCAGGCCGTCGCCCAGGCCGGCTTCGAACTGACCACCGGCGAGGTGCTGGAACGCACCGAGCGGCTCGGCGGGCGCTTGCTCCTGGCGGCCGCGCTCGCCACGCCGGTCGCGATCTTGTCGATGGCCCATGTCCATTTCCCGTTCCGCGATCTCCTGTTCCTCGTCCTGGCCACCGTGGTCCAGTTCGGCTGTGGCTGGAGCGTGCTTCGCTCGGCAGCGTCGTCGGCGCGTGCCGGGGCCGCCAACATGGACACGCTCATCGCCCTGGGCACGCTGTCGGCCTATCTGGCCAGTGCGGCCGTTACGCTAAGCAAGCCCCTCGCGGATCTCGGCGGTGAGGTCTTCTTCGAGGCCCAGATGGTGATTCTGACGCTCGTGCTGCTCGGCCGGTGGCTGGAGCAGCGGGCGGCGGGCGCGGCCCGGGCGGCGCTCGACCGCCTGGTCCGCCTGCGTCCGGCGACCGCCCGGCGGCGGCAACCAGACGGCGCGGAGCAGGAAATGCCCATCGAGGAGATTCAAATCGGCGACGTGCTCATCGTGCGGCCCGGAGAGCGCCTGCCCGTGGACGGCGTGGTCCTCGAAGGTGAGGCCAGCGTCGACGAGAGCCTGCTCACGGGCGAGTCGGTCCCGGTGAGCAAGGGGGTCGGCAGCCAGGTCTCGGCCGGCACGATCAACACCTCGGGCCTGCTCGTGGTTCGGGCGGCGGCCGTGGGCAGCGGCACCACGTTGGCCCGCATCATCGCCCTGGTCGAAGAGGCCCCGTTGCGCAAGGCCCCGGTGCAGCGGCTCGCAGACCGCGTGGCAGGCGTCTTCGTTCCTGCCGTCATCCTTCTGGCCTCGGCGACCTTCGCCGGTTGGGTCGTTTACCTGACCTGGAGCCAGCATCAAGCCTGGGATGTCAGTTGGCGGTCGGCCCTGTCGGCGACGGTGGCGGTGCTCATCATCGCTTGTCCCTGTGCGCTGGGGCTGGCCACGCCCATGGCCCTGGTGGTCGCCTCGGGACGTGGGGCCGAGTTGGGCCTCCTGCTCCGGGGCGGCGACGTTCTGCAGAAGGCAGCCGCTATCCAAATCATGCTCATCGACAAGACTGGGACGCTCACCCAGGGCAGCCCGACTGTGACCGCCATCCAATGGCTCGAAGAGCATGCTCCCAAGGAGCAGGAGCAACTCCTGGCCTTGGTGGGCACGCTGGAGGCGGGATCGCTGCATCCCTGGGCTCGGGCCATCACGGCAGCCTGCCCCCGCCAATCGGAGCCGCTCGCCGATTTTGAGGAACGGCCCGGGCGGGGAGTGAACGGCCGGGTCGCCGGTCGACCTGTCGCGGCTGGCCAAGCGCCATTCTTGGCCGAGTTGGATGTGGCCGGGCTTGCAGACGCACCGAAGTTGGGCGAAGTTCAACCCGGACAAACGGAGGTGTGGTTCGCCATCGACGGCCGGCTCCGGGGCCGCTTTGTGCTGGAAGATGCCGTGCGGCCCGAGGCGGCGGAAGCGGTGCGTCGGCTCCGCTGGCTGGGGGTCGAGGTCTGGTTGGCGAGCGGAGATCGGCCCGAAGCCGTGGCCGCCGCTGCCGCTGCCGTCGGAATCCGTCAGCACTTCGCTGGCGTGCGTCCCGAACAGAAGGCTGACCTCGTCGCCCAGGCGCAGGCAACAGGTCTAAAGGTGGCCATGCTTGGCGACGGAATCAACGACGCGCCAGCCCTGGCGCGAGCCGACCTCGGCATCGCCATGGGATCGGGGGCGGAGGTCGCTCTCGAGGCGGGAGACATGGTGCTCCTGCATGGCGACCTGCGCGACGCCCAGCGTGCTCTGCGGCTGGCCCGGCGAACGCTTTCCATCGTGAAGCAGAACCTAATATTCGCTTTTAATTACAACCTCTTGGCCTTGCCGCTGGCGGCTCTGAACGTCCTCGACCCCATGATCGCCTCCGCCGCCATGGGGGCAAGCAGCCTTTCCGTCGTGCTCAATAGCCTGCGTTTACGGCGGTTCGATCCCTAGGGCGGGTCGCACGGGCTCAGGCCGACCAGAATTCGAACGCCTTCAGGCTTTGTGAGAACACGACCTTGACCCGGCCGGGGCCATGGGAAAGAATGCTGGAAGTGAAAGGGAGTGTGACATGAGTCTGGCCGCCAAGCCTGCCGCACCAGAAACGGCCCGTCAAGAGCGCACGCGGCGTCTACCGCCCTACCGCGTCTTGCTCCACAACGACGACGTCAACGAGATGGTCTACGTCGTCTGCACCATCATGGAGTTGACCGCGCTGCCCGAAGTCGAGGCTCTGCAGCGGATGCTCGAAGCCCATCACAAGGGCGTCACCCTGTTGCTCGTCACCCACAAGGAGCGGGCCGAGTTGCTCGTGGATCAGTTCGCCAGCAAGCGTCTCCTGGTCACTATCGAGCCCGACGAGACCTAGGCCCATGCAGGCCGCCGTGCCCCAGCCAACGCCGCTGCCACGGGTCGGCGTCGCCCTTCTTCTATTGCTCGCCGCCGGTCTGCGGCTCGCATGCTTGCACACCGAGTTCTGGTTCGACGAGGTCTGGTCGCGCGAGTTTGCCGCCGCGGCCGGGACGCCGCTCGACCTTGTGATCGGCCCCGACCAGCACCACGACAACAACCACAAGCTCAACACCCTTTGGCTGTGGCTGGTGCCGGCGGATTGGCCCTTCTGGGCGCAGCGACTCCATTCCTTCCTCGCTGGCTTGGCCATCGTCTCGCTGGGCATGCTCGTGGCCTCCCGCTGGGGCCGAGCCGCCGCTCTCCTCGCCGGCCTCTTCCTGGCCACCAACTATTGGCAAGTACTGCACTCGTGTGAGGCCCGCGGCTATGCCCTGGCCGGCGCCTGCTCTCTGGCCGCCTGCCTCCAACTCGACTGCTTACTACGGGATCGGGATCAGCCCCATCCAACGGGAGAACTGGTGAACTTCTGGGCGCTCTGCCTGGCCGGGCTGCTCGCTCACCTGCTGTTCGTCCACGTCCTCGCTGGCCTGGCAGTCTGGGCCTGGCTGGCGGTTCGCGGGCAGACACCCACATCGCTGGGGCTTCTACGCCGTCTCGGGCCGCTCCTGGCCGTCCCCTTCGTGGGCGGTCTGCTGCTCTATCTTCTGGACGTTCGCTACCTCGTGGTCGGTGGTCCACCGGTGACCGATCCCCAGGTCCTGGCATCTCTCCTGGGCGTGGGCTGGGGATTGCCCCCGGCGGCAGCTTGGAACCTGCCCTGGCCGCTGCTGGCCGTGCCGACCCTCGTGCTCCTCCTGGCTGGCCTGGTATGGGCGCCAGGTCCCATCCGCGCCTACTTCATCATCGTCATCATCTTGGCGCCGGCCATCACAATAATCCTACAGCCACCGGTACTATTTGAGCGCTACTTCTACATTTCTTACATGCACATGCTTATCTTGCTCTCCGGTGCCCTGGCGCGAGCGGCCAGGACGACGATGGGCAGGGTCGTCATCGTGCCAGCAGTGGCAACCGTCGTGGGCCTTTCCATGTTCAATGTCGTGGAGCTGGCTCGGCAGGACCGCGGCGCCATGAGGCCGCTTCTGGCCTACCTGGCGGCCAGCGACCCGGGCCCAGCCATCGCGCTGGCAAGCGATTCTGACTGGCGCATGACGAAACTCCTCGAATTCTATCAAAGGCAAGATCGGAAGAGCACACGTCTGAACTCCAGTCACTAGCTTATCTCGT
>CALLZJ010000370.1 GCA_937858435.1 uncultured bacterium | reverse complement strand
ACCGGGATCAACGACGACCAGGTCTTCACGGTCGCGTCGGTGGCCGGTGGGGCCTACAGCTTCGCCGCGCGGCCGGTCGGTCTCTATCGCGTCAGCACCGGTGCGGGCGTGCCCGGCGGCTATGGCGCCACCACGCCGCAGCCCATCGAGTTCCTGCTCGGGCCGGGGCAGACGCGCAACGACATCGACTTCGGCTTCCAGGCCCTCAACTCGGGCATCACCGGCATCGTCTTCAACGACTTCAACTTCAACGGCATCCTCGACGGCTCCGACACGGCCTTCGGTGCGGGTGTTCGGGTCATCGTCGACCTGAATGGCAACGGCATCTTCGATGCGGGCGAGCCCTTCGCCTTCACGAATGCCGGCGGCGTCTACACCATCGGCTCGTTGGCGGCGGGTACGTACACCGTGCTCATCGACCCGGTGCCGGGAGCGCCGGCCGGTCTGGTCCGGTCGCCGGCCTCGCAGACCATCTTCGTTCCCACGAACACCACCGTCACGGGCGTGAATCTGGGTCTGACCCAGCAGATCGCGTCCCTGAACGGCACGGTCTTCATGGATCAGAACAGCAACGGCATCCAGGATCCGGGCGAGAACGGCGTGGCGGGCGTGCTCATGGCGCTCACCTGGTTCGGTCCGGACAACATCCTGGGCACGGCCGACGACGTGACCGTCACGCAGTTCACGAACGCCTCGGGCCAGTACAACTTCACGAGCCTGGTCGGGGCCTTCGCGCTCGGCAACAACTACCGCATTTCGGCCGACGCCTCGTCGCCGAGCTTGCCGCCTGGTTCGCTGGCCACCATTCCGAATCCGCCGGTCGTCGATCTGCGGATTCAGAATGCGCTGCCGGGGCCGATCTTCACTCAGAACTTCGGCTTCCGGGCGCCGGCGTCGTCGCTGCCGGGCACCTACTATCTGACCCTGTCCAATGTCTCCAGCCTGACCAACAGCGACGGCTCCACGTTGATGGTGCTCGATAGCGACATCCTGCGGCTGACGACGCAGCCCAGCGGGGAATACGAGTACGAAATCTATCTGCGGGGTTCGAGCATCGGTCTGACGCCCGGCATCGAGCGCATCAATGCGTTCACGTTCTTGCCGGACGGCAGCATCCTGATCTCGCCCGTGGGAGCTTTCGCTGTCAACTCCGTCTACATCAACGGCGTGGGCTACGGCTCCACGATCTTCGGCAACGGCGAAGACATCATTCGCTTTGTGCCCGCTCAGGTCGGCCTCAAGGGCAGCGGCACCTGGAGCGTCTTCTTCCGTGGCGGTCAGGTCGGCCTGTCCGGCGCCCAGGGCAACATCGACGCGCTCTCCTACTTCTACGTGGGCACGTCGTTCCGCTTGTTGGTCTCGACTGCGGGTCAGGTCTCCGTTGGCGGCATCCCCGCCAACAACTACGACGTCCTCCAGTTCATCCCGACGTCGCTGGGTGCGATCACGCGGGGCTTCTGGACGCGGTTCTTCTCCGGAGCCAGCGTCGGCCTCAACGACACGGTCAACGAGAACGTCCAGGCCTTGTATGCGGAGCAGGGTTCGCCCTTCCCGCAGCTCTTCATGGCCACGACGGGCAACTTCTCCGTGCCCAACCTGCCGATGTCGGGTACGGCCAACGACATCCTGCACTTTGTCCCGACCTCACTCGGCAACGTGACGGACGGGCAGTTTGTCGGCATGCAACTCACGGGTTCGAACGTCGGCCTCGTGACGACCCGCATCACGGGCGTCTTCATCGGCAACAAGCCGGGCTCGGGCCCGCTGCAGTCGCTGGAGTCCGGCACGCTGGGCGGCGAGGAAGTCCTCGACTCCATGGCCATCCGCTGGTCCACGCGGCAGGCCCTGGGCGGTCAGGTGACCTACTTCGTCGACGCGAGCATGGGCGCGGCTCAGGTCGAGCGGGTCCACGACGCGGCTGCCGAAATCAACCGCGTTTGGCAGCCAATCAGCGGCCTGCGGTTGGTCGAAACTTCCGATCCGAACCGGGCCGACATCCGCGTTCAGATGGCCGCCAGCGGCAATCTGGGCTCGGCTGGCACGGGTCTGCTCGGGCAGGTCAGCTTCACTTACGACGCGGCCCTGTCGGGGACGCTGGCCAACGGCCGTGGCTATCGCGAGTTCCTGGGACACGCTTCCGGGCACCAGGCGTCCGTCAGCATCATGACGGGTTGGAACTGGTTTGCTGGGGCGGACGCCCGGGAGATCGGTGCCGGCCAGTATGACTTCCAGTCGGTCGTGACGCACGAACTGGGCCACCTGCTCGGTCTGCCGGACAATCGGCTTGACGCTCGGCAGGTCATGTTTGGCCATCTGGCCTCGGGCCAGGCGCGCCGGACGCTGGGCCTGGGCGACGTTGCCACGCTGCGGCAGCTCTACAGCGACCGGACCTCCATTACGGTGGCCCCGGACGTCGTGCAGCCCGTGGCGCGGTTCGATGGCAACACCGTCGCTACCCTCGGGACGACCGAGCTGCCGCTGACCCGGCGCGCTCCGCGCGTCGACCTGGTCAAGCTGATCCAGGGTCAGTCCGCGACTCTGCCGACGGCCGGAGCCGGTCGTCAGCCGGAAGCGGTCGACCAGGTGTTCAGCATGGGCAGCCTGGCCAAGACCAAGCGCACGAATGCGGGCGATAACCTGGCCACGCTCCTGACCGACGTTTCCCGGTTCGGCTAAGCCGATCCCGTCGGAATCCACTCACTGACGCTGGCCGCCGGGAGAACCCGGCGGCCAGTGCTATTCTTGGGTCTTTGGAGAGAGCGTGCCGGCTCAGGCTGGGAGGCGCCACAAGCGGATGAGGGCATCCATGCCGGCCGAGACGGCGAAGAGACCGTCCGGCGAGCAGGCGAGCGACGTGATACGGGCCGTGTGGCCCGTGAAGCAAACCAGCTCGCGCTCCTTGAGCAGATCCCACAGACGCACGGTCTTGTCACCACTGCAGGAGAGCAGTCGGCGTTCATTGGGCGTGAAGATCGCCTGATAGACCCAGCCGCGGTGGTTGGAGAACTTGTTAATCAGCTTGCCATTGGTGGCGTTCCAGAAGCAGACGTTGTGGTCGGTGCCGGCGGTGATGAAGCGATTGCTGGCGGCGGAGACGGCAACGGTGGTGATGATGGCACGGCGGTGCCCCGCGCCCAGATCGTCGACGGCCCGGAGTTCGCGCCCCGTGGAAGTCTCCCATAGTCGCAGCGTCTGATCCCGGCTGCCGGAGAGGATGCGCGCCCCGTCACGCGACAGCGTCGCGCAGGTGATCTCCTCACGGTGACCCTCGAAGCGCCGGAGGCGATGCCCCGTCTGCAGGTCCCAAAGCCGGAGCACGCCGTCGCCGGTGCCGGTAAGGCCGTACAGCCCATCCGAAGTGACCGCCACGCAAGTCAGCTTGCTGGTCAGGGCCGGCATGACGAGCCGCTGCTTGCTATCGGCCAGGCTCCAGACCCGGAGGGTGTTAGTTTCATCGCCGGTGAGGACGGTCAAGCCGTCGCTGGCAACCGCCATGCAGACGATGGCGACTTCCGAGCCGGCCCAACTGTGCAGTTCCTCGCCGGTCGCGGCATCCCAGATACGGAGCGAGCCGTCACGGCCTGCCGTGATGACGCGGTGGCCGTCGGGCAGGAACTGGAGCGCTTGCACGCCGTTCTGCCGCGACCGCCAGGCGAGACACTCACCGAGTTCCGCCGCGAGCAACTCCGGCGGCCATTCCAGAATGCCAAACTCCATCGAAGGCATGGAGCCCACGGCCAGGGTTCGACGTTCCCCGTCCCGAGGTGAATGCAGCTCGGCCGCAGCCCCGGTCGGGATGCCGTCAGCCGTTGACTGCCGGTTCTCGTGGGTCGGCATGTCGATGGACAGCGACAGCTCCTCGATTTCGAGGATGGCACTATCACGGGGGCAATAGGGGGCGAGGGCCGCGGCCAACTCGGCGCCGGTCTGGTAGCGATCCTCGGGCCGCTTGGCGAGCATGCGATAGAGAATCTGCGCCACCTCGGACGGCACTTCAGGGCGATGGGCCTGAACGTTGGGCGGCGGCTCGTACCGGTGTTTGTCCAGCTTCTCGGCACTGGTAGCCCCGACAAAGGGCAACTCGCCGGTGAGCAAGTAGAAGAAGGTCACGCCCAGGCTGTAGAGGTCGGCGCGTCCGTCGGCCGTCCGGGCATCGTTGGCTTGCTCGGGGGCCACGAAGTCCGGCGTCCCCATGAACACGCCGTGGTGGGTCATATGGCCGGGATGCAACTCGCCTTCAAGGGGGGCGATGCGAGCCAGGCCCATGTCCAGAATCTTGACGGCGCCGCCCTGAGTCACCATGAGATTGGCGGGCTTCACGTCCCGGTGGACCAGCCCGCGCGAATGGGCGTGATGTAAGCCGAGGGCCGCCTGCCGGGTGTACTCGCAGGCCTTGGTGATGCTCAGGTACCCGCTTTGATCGACGAGGTAGTGCAGCGTGTTGCCAGCCACGTATTCCATGGCCAGGAAGTGAATGTTGCCGATACTGCCCGCTTGATAGATGGTGACGATGTTGGGGTGAGTCAGGCGGGCGGCAGCCTGGGCTTCTCGTTCGAAGCGCTTGATCGCGATGTCGTTGGAAAGGTACTGTTCGCTAATGAGCTTCAGGGCAATGAGGCGGTCCAGGTTGAGTTGACGGGCCTTGTAGACCACCCCCATGCCGCCATGGCCGAGCACTCCCAAGATCTCAAAACCCGGGATGCGAACTTCCGGCAGCTCTGCGGGCAGAGCGAGGCCGGAACGTTGATCGTACCGCACCAGAGCTTCGGAAGGAGTGGAGAAATCGGGCATGGACCTCACTCAGCGAGTCTGCTCCCTCGACGATATCCGAAACCGCCAGTTCATGGAAGACCGATGCCCACGGGAGGTGGGCATTCCCCGAACTGGCGGTTTCTCGCATCGCCCGGGGGGGATGCACCCTGAGGGGGGGGC